>CAZTBA010000361.1:0-6319 GCA_964611725.1 uncultured bacterium | reverse complement strand
GTATGAGACCGTTCGACGGACTGCGGAGGTGAGCTTGCAGAGGCGTAAATTCGCTTTCGTCCTGGTTTTTCCTGTAGTTCTCGTGGTAGTAGCGTTAGTGATGAACTCTCCGAAGTTGTGGTACAGGACTGAGGAAATGACAGATGGGGGTGGCATTCAGGAGGAGAGCTTCGAAATTGTAGAGAACGCTTCTAACAGCGTATGTGATACCCTCAAGCGGAGAGAATCGCTCTATATATCCCTTAAGAGAAGCGGGATAGAGCTCGCGGATATAACGAGCTTCGTAAATGCCATGAGAAAGTCAGGCTTGTTTAACCCGAAGGCTTCGTATCCCGGAGACTGGTATTCGGCAGACCTCGATACGGCAGACCTCCTCCTAAGGCTTGAATATCACTCTATCAGGAAACCCGACGAATTCATCGTGACCGAAAGGGACAGTGCAGGGGTTTCCGTAAGGTGCGAAAAGCTCAAACTTGAGCGTAGGGTAAAAGAGATAAGGGGAGAAGTCGAGAGTTCCATATGGAAATCCATAAGGGATCTTGGGGAATCAGGCGAGCTAGTGGCACTTTTCACCGATGTTTTCGGTTGGGACATCGATTTCTTCGTTGATCCGAGGGAAGGCGATACTTTCGTTATTATATTTGAGAAATTTTACTGCGGGGATAAATTTGTAAGACATGGCGAGATACTCGCCGCTGACTACAAGGGTAAGAAAGTTGAAACAATCGCCATATTCTACCGTGATCCGGATGGTCACTCGGATCACTATACTCCTGATGGGAAATCCTTAAGAAAGGCTTTCCTCAAGTCACCTTTAAACTACGGACGCATAAGTTCCTTCTATAGCAAGCGGCGTTTTCATCCCATTCTCAAAATCTATCGTCCGCATCATGGCATCGACTATGCGGCCCCTAAGGGAACACCCGTGCAGTCGATGGGGGACGGAGTTGTTGTCTATGCGGGTTGGAAGGGGCAGATAGGAAAGATGGTAAGAATAAAACATGGAAACGAATACCACACCGTGTACGGTCATCTCTCCCGGATCGAGAGTGGGATAAAGAAAGGGAAAACCGTAAAGCAGAAGGAGGTTATAGGTTATGTCGGATCAACCGGTCTCTCCACAGGTCCGCACCTCCATTTTGGCATGTACAGAAAGGGGAAACCGGTAAATCCATTCCATGTTAAGCTCCCGTCGGCAGATCCGGTAAAGAAAAAGTATATGTCTGAGTTTGAATTGACCAAGGAGGTCGCTCTGGAGTTTCTCGACTTTCTTTTGGACGGGAGGGCTTCACCCATAAACCTCGTCGAGAATTTCCCTCCCCGTTAGTGACAGGAGGTTTAAAACCCGTGGGAGATGTAGAAGAATTTCCGAAGAAAATAGACAAGGTCCTTGATAAGGACAGCAGATACTGCAAGGAAGCTTATATCTTCATGTTTGCCGCGCTCGAATACACCCTCGAGCAGATAGGGGAGCGCCGTCACGTAACCGGTCAGGAACTCCTCGGAGGCGTAAGCGATTATGGCTGGCAGCAGTACGGCCCGATGACAAAACTGGTTTTTGAGCATTGGGGAGTGAGGACAACCGAGGATTTCGGAAACATAATCTTCAACTTGATCGATGGCGGCCTAATGGGCAAGACCGAGGAAGACAGCATAGAGGATTTCAGGGAGGTCTATGATTTCGACGAGGAATTCGACTGGAAGAAAAGGAGATCTAGGTCAACTTGACTCCAACGGATCTCCTTTGGGCTCCGCCACACGGAATATGAGGTAAATACCAGCAGCAGCAAGGAGCACCGCCGACACGAAAAAAGGGACTGCGACAAAACCTGTCCAGGATGCTATGGCCCCCCCAACGAAAGGCCCTCCTGCGCGTCCTAAGGAGGAAACACCCGATGAGACACCGTATCCTTTCCCATAGCTTTCCCTCGGCATCACAGAACTTACCATTGAATTTACAAGGGGCATAATGCCACCGGTAAAGAACCCGAAGGCTACCCTCGACAGAAATATCTGAACAACATTCCTTGAAAGTGCCTGTGGCACATACAATAATGCTGTCCCGAAAACGCATACCGCAAGTACTCTCCTGTACCCGACCCTGTCCCCCATCTGCCCTATGAAAATCGCTGAGGCTGCACCGACAACCGCAGAGGTTGCCAGTATAACCCCTGCTGTCGAAGCTACACGCGATCCGGCAGGCATTATCCTCTGAACAAGGAGCGAGAATAGAGGTCCCGACATAGCTATCGGAAACTGAAAGAGGAAAAGGAGCACCATTAACGAAATGAATTTCTTGGGGAAGGATCTCCTCCGGGGGGTTCCGGCCCCATTTCCCATGACCTTCACGGGGCGTACGAAGTTCTCCTTCACCCCAAAGAGCACCAGAAATCCGGCGCACAGAAGGAGTAGCCCTGCCACCTCGAATGAGAAGCGGTAACCCATATAGTCAGAGGACACCCCTCCGATCAGTGGGCCGATTCCGGACCCAAGATACACCGCATTTTGCATCATTCCCATGCTGAAACCGAAGTTCTCACGAGGGGTAACGCTCGAGACGAGGGTAATTGAGGCAGATATGGTGCCTGTAAGAGCGCCCTGCAGGAGACGGAGTATCAGAAGCTGGTAAACGTTCTCGGCTCTCCCCATAAGTATCAGAAGGATGCCCCCTGCAAACATCGCCCTCTCGATCATTATCTTTCTGCCATACCTGTCGGCGAGTCCACCCCAGATAGGTGCAAAAATTGCCATAACTATCCCGGGGGCGCTGGCGAGAATCCCGGTCCAGAGGGCAACCCTCTTGATATCGCTGATGCCAAGTTCCTGAATGTAAAGGGGAAGAAAAGGGAAGACAAAAGTGAAGCCGACCATCGCTATAGTCTGGGACGTCCAGGATGCGTAAAGAGTCTTTTTCCAGGATTGCATTCAGTTTTTACCTTTCGTGCTATCCTTCCTGGAACAGGTGGATCACATCGACTTTATCAGATGGGCGAGCCTCGACTTGTACCTTGCGGCTGTGTTCTTATGTATCACTCCCTTCTGGGCGGTCTTATCGATAATTGAGACAGCCTTGGCGAAGGCCTTCTCTCCCTCCTCCGGACTACCGGCAAGCCTTACTTCCTTTATGGCAGTCCTCATAGCCGAGCGGAGAGCTCTGTTCCTACTGCTTGCTCCGACAGTCTGTCTGATCCTCTTTTTAACCGATAGGCTCTGTTTGGCCAAATTCTCACCTCCTGAGATTTAAAAACACACCCGGAAATAATAGGCGCTGAATATAACAACATATCCCCGTATTGTCAAGAAATTCATGATAAATGTGAAGATCCCGGCGCTATTGCTTTCACCAAATCGACTTCAGTTCGTTCAGGGTGAGAGAGATAACCTTCACTGCCCCTCCTTCAGAATAGAACTCCAGGTTGCGGGCGGCCTCCTCGGGGAGGAAACACGACGACATCGACACTTTGCCATGGTTTCCAAAGACCTCAAGTGATGTCCTGTCGACGAGGACCTGTAGACTGATTCGAGGCGACACGGACTTCAGGTCGGCAGTCTTACCGAGGCAGGTTATACTCTGACCCGAAAAGTCATAACGAAGGTTGTGTCCACGCATCAGTAGCCCGAAGGCAATTGCATCGACGGGCTCAACTTCCACTCGGATGTCAAATAGCTCACAGTCAGTATCGGGGATGAGATTCCCATTAGATTTCAAAATCCGGCTCTTCCAGATATGGACCTTGTCGCGGATGATCTCGATTTCCCTTACCGGTTGCCGACACAACCTTACCCCTTCAGGGAACATTCGGAGTGTGAGCTCTACAGGAAATGACATCTGTTGATTGAACGGCATGGCTGGATACTTCCCACCCGCCATCCAAGAGATCTGAATCTTCCGGCCATCGGATTTCGGAATGTCGCTCCACGTCTGAGACGCGTATCCGTTGGCTCCCAGCTCGGCGTGGAGCACTTCGGTTTCCCTGGTGAATTTCCGGCCATCGAATGTTCCGAGCACGTACCCTCCATTGGCTCCCCAAAACACCCACCTGGTGTTTGCAGGATCATTATCGACCGGGAGCTCGAATATATCGGGACACTCCGATACCCCGGGAAGGATTATGTCGCACAGATGCTTCCATTCCCTGAGATCCGGCGATGAGAAGAGCGCATAGTCATTCGCATCGATGAACAGAGCCATGACCCACCTTTCAGACGGCTCATGCCAGATGACCTTCGGGTCACGGTTGTGGCCCTTTATATGACCGAGTACAGGATTTTTTTCGTACTTGGCCCAAGTCCTGCCACGGTCGTTGCTGTATGCGATACTCTGGGTAAACGGTTCTGGGGGTGAAGCATGTTCTCCGGCGGAGGTGTAAAAAGCCACAAGCACGTTCTCACTGCCGCTTTGAAAGCCTGACGTGTTATTCCAATCCACAACGGCTGATCCGGAAAAAATCGTACCCAACTTATCCGGCTCGATGGCATCGGGCATCTGCTCCCAGTGCACCAGATCCGGGCTGACCGCGTGTCCCCAGGTCATGTTGCCCCATTCGATGCCTGTCGGATTATGCTGAAAAAACATGTGATACTCGCCCCTGTAGTAGACAAGCCCGTTCGGATCGTTCATCCAGTTTCTCTTCGGCGTGAAGTGGAACTGCGGGCGATGTGTCTCATTGTGGAGGTCGCCACACGCCATGATGATTCTCCTTTAATGAAACCCTTCACCTTCCATGTTTCCCATATTTCGGTATGCTTCTTTCAGCATCATGGGAACATGTGTTCCGTCCTTGTGATCACTTCTGCCTGCATATTCGGGTTAAGGTGCACGAAGTAGTCCGAATATCCGGCCACTCTGACGAGGAGGTCGGGGTAATTCTCGGGATGCATCTGCGCATCGCGCAGGTCATCGGCGCTGAGCACATTGATCTGGATCTCGAATCCGCCCCGTCTGAGGTAGGTCTCTATCAGGTTCCTGAGGGCAGCGAGGTCTTTGTCTGTCCTGAGGGCATTCTTGGAAAACTTCACGTTATGTACCAGACCCCCTATTGCCTTCCTGTGGTTCCATTTGGTGGTAGAAAGCACCGATGCGGTTGGCCCGAACTTCTCACGTCCCTGAGCGGCACCGGCTCCGTCGGCCAGTGGGAATCCGGATTTCCGACCATCGGGTGTGGCTCCGGTTTCCGATCCGAAGATCTCGTGCACGATCCAGCAAAAGAAACCGGGGACATATGAGTGCAGACCTACGATGTTCGACTCCGTGGTTTCCTCGATGAATTCTGCCCATTCGACTGCGAGTGTGTCTGCCTCGTCATTGTCGTTTCCATAACTTGGGACACGGTTGATAATGCGCTGCCGGAGATCCTCACGGCCTTCATAATTGTTTTGAAGGATTTCTCGAAATTCCCGTAGACTAAGCTCTCCCGATTCGTAGACGAGGTGCTTTATGGCAAGGAGGCCATCCGCGAGATTGGCAAGCCCTACAAAGGAGTTCTCGACCCAGTTGTATCTCGCGCCGCCACGATCGAAATCCAGTCCCTTCTCAAGACAATCATTGATGAGACAACTGGCAAGAGGGAATCCCCCTGTCTCCGCTCTACGGTGCCAAACCTTATCGAGATTCTCAGCAGTCTCCCGTACCGTTGCAGCGAGGCGCTCCCTGACGCGCGCTTCGAGATCGTCGAATGTGGGTGGTTCAGGCACAGAGCCATCTGCGATATCGTCCATCACTTCTAAGAGCGCTTTGGGACAGTTGAAGTAGGGCGAAGTCACCCACATATGGGAGGCGCCGACCACCTTAATCTCAACGCATGTTGAGTTCATGTAGTTGAACGAATCAGTCTCGGAGACACCATGATCACGCAGTCCTGAAGCGATAAGCTCGTCGTTGAAAAAGGCAGGGTCGCCTATACCGGTGCTGATCATCCGGCAGGCAAAATCGGTGAGTTCCGGCGGAGTGCCTTCATGCCACGCCAGCCCCACCGTGGGATACACAAGCTTCGTCGCCATGCGGGCCACTAAACACAGGTACGTCAGTTCGTTCGTTACATCTTTGCCGTTCCTATCTCGCCCACCGACCATCACGGACTCCGCGGATCCCGGTCCGAGGATCATATTTAGCTGGATGTAAAGGCAGCAGATCAGTTCCAGGGCATCGTCCCGCGTTATGCGACCGGCGGCGAGATCCGCTTCGTAGAAAGGACGTAGCGTCCGGTCCATCCTGCCCGGGGTCGTGAGGACGTGATCCTCACCGAACCAGAATGCGATAATGGTAAGGAACATCAGCTCTATCGCTTCGTGGAAGGTCGATGGCGGCTCTGTCGAGACT
>CAZTBA010000360.1:0-6326 GCA_964611725.1 uncultured bacterium | reverse complement strand
TAATAAAGCTTATCGAGGATGGGACTATAAGCGGCAAGATCGCCAAGTCCATCTTTGAAGAAGTAGTGAAAACCGGGATGCCACCGGAGGATGTAGTAAGATCTAAAGGTCTGGTACAGATAAGCGACTCGGGCGAGCTTGAAGGTATGGTTGATGAGGTTCTCTCAGAGAACCCGGATGAGGTTGAGGGTTACCGTTCAGGAAAGACCAAACTCTTCGGGTTCTTCATGGGACAGTTGATGAAGAAGACCCGTGGCAAGGCGAACCCGAAGCTTGCGGGCAATATACTCAGGCAAAAGCTTGCGGGATAGTATTTCTTCTTAACCGAAAGGAAGTGCTGGGATGATGAGATTTTCAAAGGGAGTTTTTCTGGGCCTTGTGGCCCTGTCACTTTGTTTTATCTTTGATGTAATGCCCTGTTATGGGAAAGAGAATTCGAAGGTTGGGACGACTGGTTTCGGCTTTCTGAAGATAGCTCATTCGGCCAGGCCCGCCGGCCTCGGAGGGGCGTTTGTGGCAGTTACGGGCGATGTGAACTCCATGGGGTGGAACCCGGCATCCCTTATTGGTATAAACAGGCCGCTTTGGACGGCCTCTTACACCAATTACCTTATTGATACACAGTCGGGATTTGCCGCGGTCTCATACCCTGCCTGGGAGAAAGGCACGGTTGGGGTGGGTTTCTGCTATATGTATTTCGGAGGTTTCACCAAAACTGATGACAATGGGGAGGACATTGGCGATTTTCGGGCGGGGGATGCCGCTGCCCAGGTCTCGTTTGCCTACCCTCTCTTTAGGAGCCTGTCGTTCGGAGTTGGGGTAAAACTTATCTATTCGACCATAGGCGATTTCTCTTCTGATGCCTATACCCTCGACCTCGGCTTTAACTATAGGCCACCCATCGAGGGACTCTCTTTGGGAATATCCATCCTCAACGTTGGATTCGTGAGGAGCGGCTATTCGGAGGGTTTCGAGGATTCCCTGCCGGTGGTCGAAAAGCTCGGTTTCGCACACCAACTTGCTCACCTTCCTCTTATGATAACTGGCGAGATCGATATCCCGAACGACAATGACCCTTATTTCCTGCTTGGGGGAGAGCTTACACTTTTAAATTCAATGTTTATAAGAGTTTCTTACGATTGGATGCTCAAGGATGTTTCAGATGAAGGGCTTCCGGGCCTCTCGGCTGGTACCGGATTCATGTGGATGGACTACACTGTAGACTACACCTACAGCTCTTTCTCGGAACTCGGAGGAGTTCATAGAATCTCTCTTTCCGGAGGATTTTAGTAAGAAATCTGTTAAGCGTTCAGGCCATCGAATTGTGGATTGGAAATGTGCTATCTACAATTCTCAGTTTCCGGCTGACTTTTGATAGCTGAACACTTGCAGAAACTGGATCGGCTTTCGGATCCGGGAGTGCGGAATATTTGGCGAAAACAAGGGAAAAAATTCTTACCTTGGCTGTAGATCTGGTTGCGATAAACCTCTCATTTCTATTGGCCTTTTGGCTGAGATACCAAAGCGGGGTTATCCCATACCGGTTTCCATTCCGCGACCTCAGCCATATGGATGTTATGGCTGTCACCTCTCTCTACTGGATCTTCATCTTCGGTTTTTTTGACCTCTACAGATCCTGGAAGGCAAGCTCCCGTTTCGACGAATTTGTAAATATACTAAAAGGTGTAACCTTCGGCTCGGTCATCCTTTTCATAATGACATTTGATATGTCACATCCCCTTCCCAGGACAAGGGTGGTCCTTTTCATATACTGGTTCATACTTGTCCTGACAGTGAGCCTTGGCAGGATAGCCATAAGGACCTTCCAGAGGCGAATTCTCATAAAGGGCATTGGGCTTAGTAACTCCATCATAGTTGGAAATAACGAAAAAGGTCTGGAACTTCTCAGAGAAGTGAGGAAATATCCGGCCCTCGGCTTTAGAGTCGTTGGGATCGTCTCCAACAATGGCGCTGATAGCGGTGAGATCGAAGGGATGCCGATCCTCGGGAATGTGGAGGACCTGCCGCGGCTGATTGAAGAACATAAGGTGGAAAGCATCCTTATAGCAGTCTCCTCGAGTTCGCATGAGGAGATACTGGGAATTATATCCGCATGCAGCGGATGTCAGGTCACCTTCAACATAGTTCCTGACCTCTATGACATAGTCAGCGGCCATGTAAGGACCAATCAGATCTACGGCTTTCCGCTAATGGAGCTCCTTCCGGACCTTATGCCTCCGTGGGAGAAAAAGGTCAAACGGGCGTTAGATATGGCGATTTCAATCGTAGTACTTGTCGGGGCCTTACCTATATGGCTGCTGGTTGCAGTCGCCATAAAGTTGGATTCCAGAGGGCCGGTGCTGTTAGCCCAGGAGAGGGTCGGAAAGAATTGGAAGCCTTTCAAGATGTACAAGTTCAGGTCGATGGTGGAAGATGCTGAGAAGAAGAGCGGACCTGTATGGGCCAAGAGGAATGATCCGAGGGTCACCAAGGTCGGAAGGATTATCAGAAAGCTCCATGTAGATGAGGTACCCCAGTTTTTCAACATCCTGGGGGGTGATATGAGCCTCGTTGGACCCCGGCCGGAGAGGACCTTTTTCGTCGAGAAACTTAGAAAGGAGATTCCTCTCTATGAGAAGAGGCTTAATGTCCCGCCCGGACTCACCGGATGGGCACAGACGAAGGGCCGATACGATAGGTCTCTCGATGATGTGAGGAATAAGCTTAAATATGACCTGTACTATATAGAGAACATGTCGCTGAGGATGGACCTGAAGATACTCTTAAGGACTTTATGGACCATCCTTAGGCCGGGGAAGGACTAAAAGAAGGAGGGAGATGTGCAGATCCCGATGGTTGATCTCAAGAGGCAGTATGGTTCGATAAAGCATGAAATCGATGCGGCCATATCGGGGGTCGTGGAAAGCACCCGGTTCATAGGCGGAAATGAGGTCTCCTCGCTCGAGGAGGAGATAGCCGACTATGTGGGAACCAAATATGCGGTCGCCACAGCCTCAGGCACAGATTCCCTGAGGATCCCTCTCATGGCGCTCGGCATCGGTCCGGGAGATGAGGTGATAACCACTCCCTTCACATTTGTGGCAACGGCAGAGGTGATAGCGCTCTGCGGGGCCAGACCCGTCTTCGTGGATATAGATCCGAAGACTTACTGTATAGATCCGTCCAAGATCGAAGCTGCTGTGACCGGGAGTACGAAGGCGATAATACCCGTTCATCTCTTTGGCCATCCGGCGGATTGGGATCTGATCGAGCCTGTAGCAAAGAAGCATAACCTTATGCTGTTGGAAGATGCTGCGCAGTGTATGGGGGCCGAGTACAAAGGGAGAAAGGCCTGCTCATTGGGCGACTTCGGGTGCATCAGCTTTTTCCCGAGCAAGAACCTCGGTGCCTATGGAGATGGCGGTATGATCACCACCGATGACGCTGAATTTGCCAGGCTCATGAAGATGATAAGTTTGCACGGCACCGATAGGAAATACTATCATAAGGTCCTCGGGCTCAACAGTCGCCTCGATGCGATCCAGGCGGCCATACTCCGGGTCAAGTTCCGCTACCTCGACGATTGGAACAAGAAACGAAGGGGAGTGGCGGCGCTTTACAGCGATCTCTTGAAAGGACTTGGTGTTACCCTCCCATTCTGCCAGGACGGGGTGGTCCATGTATATCATCAGTACTCTATCCAGGTCGATAAGAGAGATTCGGTTCAGGAACACCTGAAGGAGAAGGGGATAGCATCAGCCATCTACTATCCGGTCCCACTCCATCTCCAGGAAGTCTTCTCCGATCTGGGGTACAAACCCGGAGATTTCCCCGTCAGCGAGGAGGTGTCACAGCGGATACTTTCGCTCCCAATGTTCCCGGAACTCACCGGGGATGAGGTCCGCTATGTTGCCGAATCAGTGGCGGAGGCGATTGGAGCTTAGGTCCAACCAGGGGGTTATGAGGCTATGCTGGATATAAAGTTTATAAGGGAAAACCCTGAGCTTGTCAAGAAAGCTGCCAGGGAGAAAGGTGAACAGGTCGATATCGACCATATCCTCAAGATCGATTCGGAGAGGAGAGAGCTCCTTTCCGAGGTTGAGAGCCTCAAACACAGAAGGAATGTCTCCTCGGATGAGATAGGTGCTCTCAAGAGGGATGGGAAAGGTGCTTCCGATGCCATAGCTGAGATGAAGAAGCTTTCATCTGAGGTAAAGGAGCTCGACGGGAAACTCAGATCGATCGAGGATGAACTCACCAGCCTACTCCTCGTGGTCCCGAATGTCCCAGACCCATCTGTCCCCGTAGGTGGAGGGCCTGAGGATAACGTTGAGGTCAAAAGGTGGCGCGAGATACCGGATCCCGATTTCGAGCCACTGTCCCATTGGGAGCTGGGAGAGCGGCTTGGAATAACGGATTTTGCGAGGGCGAGCAAGCTCTCCGGATCGGGGTTTGCGCTCTTCCGCGGGGTCGGTGCCAAGCTGCAGAGGGCGCTCATAGAGTTTATGATCGATCTCCACACGAAGAAACACGGATATACGGAGCTTTGGCCTCCGGTCCTCATAACCCGCGAGTGTATGACAGGGACAGGCCAGCTTCCGAAGCTTGAGGAAGATATGTACAGGTGCGATGTAGATGACCTCTTCCTGGTACCGACGGCTGAGGTCCCTGTGACCAACTTCCACAGGGATGAAGTTATACCTGAAGAGATGATTCCCCTCTATTATACAGCCTATACCCCGTGTTTCCGCAGGGAAGCAGGCTCTTACGGTAAGGATACGAGAGGGCTCATAAGGGTCCATCAGTTCGATAAGGTGGAGCTTGTGAAGTTTGTGAAACCGGAGAACTCCCCTGACGAGCTCGAGAGCCTCCTGAACAATGCCGAGGAGGTCCTTCAGCTACTGGGGCTTCCCTACAGGGTCCTGGTCCTTTCGACAGGCGATCTGAGTTTTGCCGCAGCCAAGTGTTATGACATAGAGGTCTGGGCTATGGGTATCAGGAGGTACCTTGAGGTGTCCTCCTGCAGCAACTTCAGGGATTTCCAGGCCCGCCGTGCGAACATCAGATTTCGCCCGAAGAACGGAGAAAAGCCCGAGTTCGTCCATACACTTAATGGATCAGGTGTAGCACTTCCGAGAACCGTGATAGCAATTATGGAGAATTATCAGAGGCCAGACGGAACCATAGAGATCCCGGAGGCTTTAAGGGATTACATGGACGGGATGGAAGTCATAGACCTGAAATCCGCTTCTTGATGCCGATGTTTCCTATGACTGCAAGGATAAGAAAATATAGCAGCGCGAGCACCTGGAAAGGTATACTCTTCATAGCTGCCCTTGTCTTCATATTCTGCTACCTCCTCTATACTCAGGGGACGGTTGGAAGGCTCAGGACTGAGGCGAACTCACTTGCCCAGATAAATGCCAACCTTATCGCCAAGGCGCTTTCCGAAGAGGGGCCTGAGGATTTCGAACTCAGCCTCATTTTGACCGAGGTCCTGTGGAAAATAGATTTCCCTGTCATCGTCACGGATGAAAACGGGGTGCCGAAAGCCTGGAGGAATGTCGGCATAGCGCCATCGGCCTTCTATCCGGAGGGGGATAATTCGGCAATTCCGAGACTTGAGGAAATAGTTGGGAGGATGGATAGGAGAAACACTCCGATATTATTCCAGGCTCACGAAGATTTGAAAGGCTACGTCCATTACGGCAACCCTGAGGTCGTAAGGTGGGTGGCGTGGCTACCCTTTATTGAGATAGGTGCCATAGCACTCTTCATATTCCTCGGCTTTATCGGCTTCAGCCAGATAAAGAAGAACGAACAGCGTTTTATCTGGATCGGTATGGCCAAGGAAACCGCGCATCAGCTCGGCACTCCACTCTCATCACTTTCGGGGTGGATAGAGCTTATAAAGATGGAACTCGTCGGAGATGAGCAGGGCGTTGAGAGGAGGAAACACGGCAGGAAGTTCGATCGAATCACGAAAGAGATGGAAAGCGATGTAAATAGGCTGAACAGGATAGTGTCGAGGTTCGGTCTCATAGGGTCTGTTCCTGAGCTTAAGCCCGGGGATGTGAATGAAGTGCTTGGGGAGACCGCAGGTTATTTCCGTGAAAGGCTCCCTCACTTCGGAAGGGAGATAAAAATAGAGGAGATCTACGGGGAAGTGCCTGCAGTGCTAATGAACAGGGAGCTTCTCGGCTGGGCGTTCGAGAACCTGATAAAAAATTCTATCGATGCTATGCAGGGCAGCAAAGAGAAGGGTAGAATCGGGGTGATTTCCTCCTATGTGAACGGGCATGTGAAAATATCTTTCGAAGATAACG
>CAZTBA010000359.1:0-6333 GCA_964611725.1 uncultured bacterium | reverse complement strand
GTACGCTGACTTTCGATGCAACCAGTGCCATAGAATAAACGTTTTCGGGGAGACAGGGCTATTCTATGAAAAGAGTCCTGTAGGGGGCCATCTCCTCTGCCATTATTACAGCCATTGCAGGGGTGAGCCTGCCATGCATGTCTATCATAAGGTCGGCATCATCCCCTATGGCCTTCCTAACGGCCTCCACCTGGGCGACAGCGGCCTTTATCACTGCAGGGCTGTCGGAAGCCTTTGTCTGGACAAACGGGCACCATTTCACGGCCGTCACGCCGCTTTCTATGACCCTTTCCGCGCTCTTCGAAAGCCCATCCAGAGTCTTACCGCCTATATGGTCGTAGACCCTGACCCTGTCCCTGCAGGGCCCGCCGAGGAGTTGATATATCGGAACGTTCAGGCTCTTTCCGAGTATATCCCAGAGGGCTATCTCTATGCCGCTTATCGCGCTGTTTATGATCGGTCCGCCCCGCCAGAATGATCCCCGGTACATCGCCTGCCAGTGGAGTTCGATCTTGAGGGGATCTTTTCCCAGGAGATAATCCTCGAATTCCCTTATGGCTCCCATTATACTTCCCGATTTGTCGACAAGGCATTCCCCGATACCGCATATCCCTTCGTCTGTCTGAACCTTGACCAGGAGCCAACCGCGCTCCGGGAGGATAGGCTCAATTTTCGTTATTTTCATTTTGTTACTCCAAGTTTACCCAGAAATTCGAGTACTTTATCCCTGTATATGCCGCTTAAGGCCAGACCGATTTCCGCCTCTATGAGTTTGAACGGATTACCTGTATCGTAGCTTTTGCCCTCTATCTCAAGCGCAAAGTACTGCCTGGATCTCTTTCTGAGGATCTCCTGGGCGGTGGTGAGCTGGAACTCACCCCTCTCCCTTATTCCTTCCTCTATCTCGTAACACAGGCAATCGAAGATGCCCGGGGTGAAGAGATGTATGCCGAAGAAAGAGAGGTACATACCCTCCCGAATTCCTTTAATCCTCATGTGTTTCTTAGCATAAGAAGTCGAGGGCTTTTCGACGAGCTCGTTGACCTCGTAGAGTCTGGGATAATCCTCAACAGGTCTTCCTGCCACGGTTCCGAAAAGGTGGAGCTGTTCTGCCGGTACTCTGTGTACCGAGGCTACCGAAGCGTTACAGAACTCGAAGGCCTTTATGAGCTGAGCTGTGCAGTTTGATTCCGTTTGTGAGATGAATACATGATCCCCCAAGAAGACTATGAAGGGCTCATCTCCGACCCATTCACTTGCACAGTAGACGGCATGTCCCAGGCCTTCCTGTTCTTCCTGAACCACGTAGGATATCGTCCTTCCGAGGCGCTCGAGCTTTCCCGATTCGGAAAGGGCCCATTCCTTGCCCTCAAAGTAGGGAAGAAGACGGTCAGGTATACTCCTGAAATAGCCTTCGTATTCACCGATATCTTCCTCCCGACAGACTATACAGACCTCTTCTATTCCCGAATCAATGGCTTCCTCGACTATAAACTGTATAACTGGCCTTGTCACTCCATCCGTTCCGACAACCGGGAAAAACCCTTTCTTCAGGGCTGAGGAAGCCGGGTAATGCCTGGTTCCTACTCCTGCAGTTGGTATGACAGCCTTTTTGACCTTTCCCATGTTACCTCCCAATCATCAGACATATCCGAACTGAAATGCCCCCGGGGATGTCCCACTGAAGATCTCTGGCTTTAAATCCGTCTTTCTCCGGTATCTGCAGGATATCTCGTCGATCTCCTCCCTTACATCACCTAGGGCAAGCACGGCAACCGTTCCGCCACTTCCGCCTCCCGTTATCTTCGCCCCGAAAAGACCCCGCTCCGGCCCCATATCCCTTACCATCTTGACTATAAGATCTGTCTCGGATGTGCCGAGGCCACAACGTTTCCCGTAGCTCCAGTGTGAGGCGTACATCAGTTTTCCAGCCTCGACGAGGGACCTTCTATCCCCGGTCTTTCGTGCAGCTTTCATGATCTCTATAAACTTTTTCACCCTCCAGCTCTCGTATATCGGGTGCTCAGTGCGGCTCCTGACCATATAGGACTTATCGGGGTCAACACGGGTTACAGGATCAATCGTCTCTCCGTAGAGTTCGAGGAATTTTCCCCCCTCGATCTTCGAAGGTAGGAGGTGCCTGTATTTATGGGTATACTCTTCGGGGGATATGTTGGAGAGATATCCCCCATATGGATCGGCCTTGGCGCCATGATCAAGGAGGTGGCGGAAGATTATCTTGTGTCCCATAAACGCACCGACCCGGACATCGGTGTAACTTGAGCCGGAGACGGCATGCTTTACCTTTGAATCGATTCCCAGAAAGTTTACGCCTTCTGGAGGCTGAAGCGTGCCCAGGACCTGACATGGCTGACATTTCATCACTATAGGTCTTCCCTCCTCTCCTGAGGTGGAGGTGACCTGATCCATTATTCCACATGGGGCGCCGACAACCCTGTTTTCAACTATCTGGGCAAGCCGGGCCATCTCAACCGCGTCGAGCTTCAAATCATAGAGCAGGTTTATGCCATGCATCGAGGCAACTTCAAGGGCGGCCGATGATGATATCCCGGCACCCATAGGTATATCGCTTTCAAGGACCATCGAGGCCCCCGAATCGAAGCTTTCCACGATCCCTTCTTTCATAAGTACGTGAAAAGCCCCGGCAACATATCCTGCCCAGGACTTTTTCGGATCGCTCCTGAAGAAGTTTCTCACCTCATCGTAGTCCTTCAATTCCCTCCCGGAATAAAATACATCCAGAGGGGCCTCGAAAAAAGGGGAGAGACCTTCCTTCTCGATCCCGATGCTCAAGAGCTTTAACTGTCTGTCGGATCGCCTCGAAAGCCCCATGAGTATAGCTCTTTCGAGTGTGGCTTCCAGGACTACCGATCCAGAGTAATCAGCAATCCCGCCCATAAGGTCGAGCCTCGCCGGGGCGCGGACAACTATGGGTTCGGCCTCCCCCAGAAGGTCGCTATGCAGGGCCTTGAGCTTTTCCTTAAAACGCTTCGCCTCCTTGCGGAAGCACATATCTCCTGATCCTTTCCCGGGAAATTGAATTTCCCGAAATATATGCACTCATGTTCCGGGTGTCAAGATCGAATGAATCGAAACCGAGAAAACCCTGAAATTCCTCTTCCTTATGTGTTGAAATTGATTATATTTAAAACTCAGGAGGTAAAACTATGGAAAAGAAGAAACGCCCCTGTCCAAGGGGACTGGAGGATAATTGCCCGATACCACGTGAGCTCTGTTACGAGGAGCTTGCCCGCAGCGGGGACTGGAACTGCGAGAAGCTTCTCAGGGAATTCGAGAGGTTCGTCTTCGGTGATCCGGAAGATGAAGATACGGAGCGTGAAAATATAGCTTGAAGATATATGATGGACAGATTCATCCTTTAAACTCTCGGCATTTGGCTATCAGCAAAAGGCTGACAACTGACCGCTAAACGCTTACTTTATTCCACCGGATCTGAGAATCACCTCCGGCCTGTCAACTCTCCTTCAAGCTCCGTTCCCTACCTTAACTATCATCAAGGGTTTCTCCTTTAGGCCCGCCAGGCTGGCTCCATAAAAACGTTGACAAAGCAAGGCCAAAGTCCATATTTTGTAGTTTGTGGCTGGAAGAATTCCATAGGGGTATTAGGCCAACTTTAAGGCACAAGGCGCGGAGGATGGTGATGAATCGTCCCGGTACCTGGAATTCAGTGCAAATGCTGGTTACGAGATCGTTTAGATTTCTGGCCTCAGCTTTTCCACGGGGGTTTTTGGGTGTGATTTCTTTTTTGTTTTTAAGCTTCCTGTATCGGGTGCCGTTGGCTGGAGAGGATATCTCTTACAACCTGTGGCCTATTGAGACCAGGTCAGCTATCACTTCCTCGTTCGGCGAGTACCGTCCCGGACATCTCCATTTCGGGATCGATCTGAAAAGCTGGGGTGAGATCGGACATCCTGTTGTAGCTATAGGGAATGGCTATATCTCGAGGGTAAGAACTTCTCCGTGGGGTTATGGAAAGGCGGTATACGTGAAACTTAAGGATGGAAACACTGCTGTTTATGCCCATCTCCAGGGTTTCGCCCCGGAGATCGAGGAGGCGGTGTATATGGTTCAGCTCGATGCAGGTTGTTACAGCGCGGATATCCACTTTGGAGAGGGAAAATTTCCGGTCTCAACCGGCGAAACGATCGGATGGTCCGGGAGAAGCGGCACGAAGGCGCCGCATTTGCACTTCGAGCTGAGGGGTCCGGATGGTCTCCTCCTCAATCCTGAAAGGCTGGGTTTTTCCCTCCCCGATAGCTCACCGCCCGTGTTCTCAAAGGTGGCGATTATAAGTTTCGGGCCCCTTTCGAGCGTTGGTGGATCTCATTCTCCGCTTGTTTTGGATCTTGTCTGGGACAGGGAAAGGGGGGTTTATACCTGCCGGGATACCGTGCAGGCAGTCGGAGACATAGGCTTTTCCGCTCAGGTGTGGGACAGGGGAAATAATACCGAGAATCTCCGCTCACCCTATAAATTGGAGCTTTCGATTGACGATGAGCTCATTCTCAGCAGGACGTGCGATTTCCTCCCCTTCACCAAATCACGTCTTGCAGATCTCGATTATAACATTGGACTTTACAGGAGGGGTCTTGGTGTCTTCCATAACCTTTTCATCTCTGAAGGGAACGATCTCCCGTTCTATGAGAAACATGGCGGGGGCGACGGCGTAATATCATGTGATTCCAGTTTGGAAAATGGCCTACATAGCGTTCAGATCCGTGCATACGATGTTGCTGGAAACAGCTCATCAATCGAGTTTTCTATCCTCGTCAGTTCCTTTCCCTCAGTGAGTGATATCTTAACTGAGAGGGACCGGAGTGGTGTTACCTATGTTTCCGCCACGGCCATTGATAAGGATGACTATGTAGATCGTATCTCGATTTCAGTTTCAGAGGATCTCGGAGAAAGCTGGTCCCCCTGTTTTGAAGGCGGCGGCGGGAGCGTCGCTTTCGAACTCCCCGAACCGGAAGTAGACTCGTCGAGGGTGTTGATTTTCAGGGCATTAGCTTTCAATAGAAAGGGTTTGCCATCGTTTCCGCTCTTCGGAATACTTCCTGCAGTGGAGCTTCAAGATCCGGAATCTGACTTTGATATGGAGTCCTGGGAGGTTGTGCATCCGGATTTCGTAGAGATCTTTGTGAAGCCAAGCATTGTGCTGTCGGAGCCGCCCCAGGTTATAGCCTCGGGACTGTGGTGGGGGGAAAGACTGCTTCCCGTAGAGCAGCTCGACCTTAAACTCTACAGGGCAATCTTTGTTCCATCCCCTGAGTGCTCGGGTCGGGTCCGCTTCATAGCGAAGGGCAAGGACATATCTGGGCGTGAGGCTTTCTGTATCAAAGATCTTGGATATGGAATCGTTACACGGGAGTCCGGAGGTGAAGTCAGGCTCGACAGCGTTATGGTCTCTTTCGGGGAGGATGCCGTGTACGGGGGCCTCTACGTCGCAATCGACGTATCCATGTCTGAACCTTCGGAGGAACTCGAGCGAGTGGGTAACTCATATTGCCTGCTTCCCGACGGGGTCCCAATGAATAAGGGTGGGGTTATCTCTATAATATACCCTGATACGGTTTCTCAGCTTGATGGTCTCGCCATCTACCAGCTTGGAGATGACGGCTCCTGGCAATTCGCTGGTAACTCGGTCGAACAGGCCTCGGGAATGGTCTCGGCCTTTATTCACAAGTTTTCAAGGTTCTCACTATTTTTGGACCTCTCACCGCCAGAGATATGGAACCTGATACCGGATGCTGGAGGGGTGGTTGAAGCTAAGCCATTGATCTCAGCCATGGTTAAGGATTCCGGTTCCGGCATAGGGAGTGATACTGATCTGGCAATCATGATCGATGGGAAGCTGGTAATAGCTGAATACGATCCGTATATGGATACCCTTTCCTATAGGCCGAGGGAAGCACTTTCCCCTGGGGAACATAAGGTAAAAGTGATGGCAAAAGATAGGGTCGGAAATTCCTCAGGGGCCGAATCTACTTTTACAATCAGATGATAACCTATGATACCTATAAAGGATGATAATCCGACAAGGACTTTTCCCTTTTTCACGGTAATTCTGATAGCTGCGAACGTGTTCGTATACTTCTATCAGCTCTTCGAGGGGGATCTGATCATATGGAGATTGGGTCTAATTCCCGATAGGCTTTTTCATCCCGGCAGTTATCCGAAGGACGTACTTATTCGTTCCGGCAGTTACCTGAGGTTACCTAATGCAGCGGTCCCCGAATATCTTACCGTTCTGACCTCGATGTTTATACACGGGGGATTCTTTCACCTTGCGGG
>CAZTBA010000358.1:0-6342 GCA_964611725.1 uncultured bacterium | reverse complement strand
TTCCGCTTGGTGAATATACCTTTGAGGTGAAGGCAGTTGATCGAGATCTAAACTACTCTGAACCGGCTACCGTCAAGGTAACCGTTGAGCCGGATCCCAGACTCGAAGCGTTTGCCGATGCCTTGAGTGGAACACCGGATGAGTTCGTGGGAAACAGCGAAGCCTTACGCCGTGTCCAGGAGCAACTCATCGAAGTGGCTCCAACTGATATGACAGTGCTCATTTCGGGTGATACCGGCACAGGCAAGGGTCTTGCTGCACGCACCATCCATGGGATGAGCCCGCGAAATACCGGACCTTTTATCGAGGTCAACTGTGGAGCTATTCCTGAGAACTTAGTGGAAAGCGAACTCTTCGGTCACGAGCGAGGCGCTTTCACGGGTGCTGTCTCACGTAAGCTGGGCAAAGTTGAGCTTGCAGAGGGTGGAACACTTTTCTTAGATGAGATAGGTGATCTGGCTATGGCAGCCCAGGCGAAGCTGCTAAGGTTTTTAGAGGAGCAGACCCTCGAGCGTGTGGGAGGTACCGAAACTTTACAGGTCGATGTGAGGGTAATAGCTGCCACCAACCGGGACCTGAAGAAGATGGTTGAAGCAGGGACATTTCGGGAGGATCTCTACTTTCGCCTCCAAGGTTTTGAGGTAGAGCTTCCACTCTTGAGTGAGAGGCGGGAGGATATCCCGCTTTTGGCCAAATATTTCACAGAGCGGATGGCATCACATCTCGACAAGGAGGTAACTCACCTGACTCCTGAGGCGCTGTCTGTGCTTCAGTCCTACGATTGGCCGGGGAATGTTCGGGAATTGGAGCACACAGTGCAAAGGGCAGTGATTGTCAGCTCGGGTTCGGCAATACAAGCGGAGGACATTACCCTGGAGATCGCAAGAGCGGAGGAAGGTCCCCCCGAGAAGCTCCTCACCCCTGAGGAATATGAACGATGGTACCTACGAGAGATGTTGGAAAGAACTGGCTGGGTTATTAAAGGCCCACACGGCGCAGCCGCACTGTTGAACATGCCGGTATCTACACTGCGCAACCGGATGAAGAAGCTTGGTATTTCCCGATCATAGGGGCGAAATATGGCACCATGGGACCATTTTCTGTACCCTTAGATATGTATTTGTAAATCAAGAATATAAGAGCATTAGCGCTAGATTAGGGTGCCAAAACTGGTACCCTTAGAGGCTGCTATCTATCAGCCTTAATTGAAATAGTAATTACGTAAGACTATTATAAACAGCCACTTGAAGTGACATTCCTCAGGTGGCTGTTTTTTTGGCACAGGGATTGCGTATAAAACGATGTGTAGCCTGGAGGGAGGAGAGATGCTACGTCTTACCGTGATATCACAAACCAAAGAGGAGGTGGTACTGAAGTTGGATGGCTGGGTGTCAGGTGCGGATGTCGCTCTGCTAAAGGAGGAAGGCACCCGATTACTCCAGGGAAGTGAGCGCCTCGTATTGGACCTGAAAGGTGTCCGGTCTATTGACCGGGGAGGCATTGCGCTTCTGCACTCATGGCCCAAAGATCGGCTGGTGTTGATCGGGGCATCGATGTTTTTGGATGCATTTTTGAAGGAGCATGGGCTGGCGTAGGAATTGTAGATTTAGGCAATCTTCAAAGTGTTCTTATGGCTTCTCGACGCCTGTTCCTCCTGGCCTAACACTTGTCTTTTCCCCAGGCAAGGGTTAAAGCTCCCCTCTCTGCTTGCGGAGAGGGGATGGGGGTGAGGTTCCAGGAGCAAGCAACAAAAGCTTCGTAAAGATTGCTCACAATCCACAATTCATAGCGTGCTCACATCGCTCATCCATAAGCTGATAGCTGACTGCTACTATAAGCAGAGACACCGTGAACCCTTAGGAGAAGGAGGACAACGATGCAATTCAGGCAGAAACTTGGGCATATCGCACTGGTCAGCGTGTTGTTGATTGTCGGGCTTTCTATCACGGCTTCGCTCGGTCTGGCACAAGGGGACTACTGGGCGCAGTTACGAGACATGCCAAGGACGAGATGGGCTCTGCGTACCGGCGTGGTGAATGGGAAGATAATATATGTTATTGGAGGTACTGGGGGCAGTAGGAAGGTAGAAGAGTATGACCCTGAGACGGATACCTGGACAGAGAAAGCCGACATGCCAACTGGAAGAACTTGTTTCTCTGCCAGCGCAGCAAATGGGAAAATCTATGCGATCGGAGGTTTTTCAGAGAAGGGTGGACCAAGTCTCTCGATCGTTGAAGAGTATGATCCAGAGGCAGACGTCTGGACAACCGAAAGAGCCCCCATGCTGACAGCAAGACAGAATTTCTCCACCAGTGTGGTAAACGGGAAAATCTATGCCATCGGTGGATATGTATCTGGGGATGAGCCACCTCTTTCAACTGTAGAAGAGTATGATCCTGCGACGGACAGTTGGACAGCAAAAGCCAACATGCCAACAGCAAGGTGCTGGCTATCCACCAGCGTGGTGAAAGGGAAGATCTACGCCATCGGAGGGAACGCAACCTCAGATGCATTCAATGCAGAACCTCTTTCGATCGTGGAAGAGTATGATCCAGAGACAGACACCTGGACAACCGGGAAGGCTCCCATGCCAACGGCAAGATTTGGTTTGGCTGCCAGCGCGGTGAATGGGATAATCTATGCCCTCGGAGGGTCGGAGACAAGCAGTTGGCAAGATTATAGCTCAACAGTGGAAGTATATTACCCGACTACAGCCGTGGAATCCACCTCTTGGGGCCGGATCAAGTCGCTGTTCAAATAGCATCCTGAGCAGGAAAGACTGGAGGGGAAAAGCGGCCTGCTGACCTCTTTAACCCCCTCTGCACGAGTGGGAGTTCTACAGACTTTATAAAAGGCCCTCGGAACCATTCTGAGGGCCTGTTTTTGTTACCAACATGTCCTATTCAAAAGTAAATGGGACAGATGACCGAAAAGTGGTGGACGCCATCGGGGGCAGCCGCTGGTTTGACGGCGCTCTACACTAAATCGAAGTCAAGTGAGCCACCAGTTGTTCCGGCGCCGAGAAGAACGGCGAATGGCCCGTGTCCATGGAAATAATCCTCTGACATGGAGTCGCGCTGTACATTTTCCTCTGCACTGCCGGGCTGATCGCTTTATCACGCAAGCATTCGATATACACGCGCGGGATACGGCCGAAATTCTGTTCGGTGACGTGGATCGGAGTGCCCAGCGGAGCCAACGCCTCTGGCTGTAGGAGTAGACGAGCCAAGACTACGTCCTCCTCGCTGCATCCGCCGTAAAACACCTCTTCGATGGCTCCGTCTCGAACCGTGGCATATCCCTGATCCCGGGCGACGACCAGGTTGGCGACGAGCTGTGAAGCGGCGTCGGCGTGAGCCACCTGCGACAGCGACTCGCCGTTCCGCAGAAGGAACGCGGCGAGGTACACGAGAACTTTGACCTTCCCCGGCCTCGACTCGCCGGCCTGGCTGATGACAATACCCCCACGGCTGTGACCCACGAGAACCACTGGCTCAGTTTGGGCATCGAGAACCTGAGCGACGCTCTCAGCCCACGTCTGGAGCGATACCTCCGAGATGGGCGTCTTGTCGCTTCCGAGGCTCGGCAGGTCCGGAGCTATTACGCGATGCCCGGCATGCTTCAAGAGAGGGATTACCTTGTACCAACACCAGGCCCCGTGCCACGATCCATGAATCAGTACGAAAGTGCTCACATCTCACCTCCGTGGTAATCTAACGGCGAAGGTCACTTGCGCTGCCTTCCGCAGTATATGAGAAATATAGCAGATTATTTTTCGTAAAAGCAAATTCTGTGAACTTCATGCCTCACCGGCAGCGCCAAGCGGAGCGCAATGCTAGACAGGCAAATTTTCACTTGCCGAACTCCGGCACAGATAGGCCGCGGCAAATTTTCAGAGCAAGTTTATCCGAAATCTCAACATGACGTGGAATTGCCTCGACTGCCCCAGTCATTGGATTATTCCACAAAGAGTGGGAACGGCCTTCACGCTTAAGATAACAACCATGTTTCCGAAGATGGCGAAGCAAAACACTCCGCTTCACTTGATCTTAACCTTCTCTCGGATTGCCTCCCGTGGTACACCTCGCAAACCATCTTCACGGCGATCCTCCAGGATCAAGGCTATGGCTTCAGCTAAGCTCTCTCGTGCCTCTTCCTTGGTTTTTCCCTGACCATTCGCACCTGGAATCTCCAGACAGTATGCAATGTACCACTCACCGTCGCGCTCAATAATAGCAGTAAATTCGTTCTCCACCTAAAGCTCCTTGTATAGATTCCCACAGAAAAGTTCCTACCCCACTGCTGCATCAATGACTTTGAACTGCTTCTTCTCTGCGTCAATCCGAGCATGACATCCTATCGGTGCTGAACACGTCCCGTTTTATTTTATGTGTGGCCGAAGTAAATTTGCTATTCTTGTAGCCAAAAAGCAAGTGTCAATTTTTCAAAGAGATAGCACTTTGTGGAATTTAACCGTTTCCTATGTTTGCTTGTTTTTTGAGTTGATTAAATCGTAATTTGACCTTTCACTGAACTGTTTGTTAAGTACAGATGTTTTTTGGTGTACTTCTCCACGTACGGGCTAAGGTTTAAGCTCACTTGCGCTGCCTTCCGCAGTATATGAGAAATATAGCAGATCATTTTTCGTAAAAGCAAATTCTGTGAATTTCATGCTTCACTGGCAGCGCCAAGTGGAGTGAATGTTAGGCATGACAAACAGCAATGACTGGAGAGCTTTAAATCATCATGCAGTCTTAATTTTGACAGGCAGTGATTCGGCCTCAAGGGTAGTGAGGTCAAGAATATTCTGGGCATGCTCAATATCTATTCCAACTGGCTTTTCATCAGCGTCAAAATCGACCACAACTCCCGGGGCGATTTCACGTGCCTCTACTCCAGGACGCTCGACAAGATGAATGTAAAGCGAATCGGTGTCAGCATGATAACTCAGTCTCATTTCAGATCACCCACTTGAAATTTCGGTCAAAAAGGGCATTGAGAATAGTCTTCTGGTCTGGTAGTGTCACAACACGAAGGTACTTATTTCCGTGCATTCAGAGGCCCTTGAGTTTTCCCTTCTTTTTCTGGTCAAGTGCTTCTTTGATGAGGAAATCCAATTTGCCTGATTTTGAATCCTCCTCGATTTGTTTGTCCCACTTTTGCCAATCCTTTTCTGAAAACCACTGCCTTAATTCAACATAGTCATCCTCTGGAAGAGCTTCAATAGCCGCTTTAAGTTCATCTACTTTGGATATCTTATGACTCTTTTTATATACAAATCCGTCAAAATGAGTTTCTTTAATTCTGTCGGAGTACTTCTCCATTTACAGGCTAACGCCGGGAATGAGTCGTTGAGAAAAGCGCCAGTTTTTCTCAATCCATCTCCATGTCCTTGTTGGCCTACTCCAGTGATCTTCTGGCTGATTTAACTTCGTAAAGAGTTTGGTCTTCACAGACTTGCATTTGACCTGAATTATCAGCTACCGCTTTCTCGAATATCAATTCCGTATTTATAAAGAGATTGCTGCTCTCTTTTTTCAAGTATCGTGCGGCCATACGACAATATTCAGGTTCAATATCGATTCCTATACTGTTTCTTCCATATCTTAGTGCTGCTATCATTGTTGTACCGGTACCGCAGAATGGGTCGAGAACTGTGTCCCCGTGGAAAGAAAACATTCTGACCAAACGAGCTGCAAGCTCCAGAGGAAATGGGGCGGGATGAATTCTGGTTGATGCACCGGTGATATTCCATATCTGTTGAAACCAGCTATCAAAATCTTTCTTATCGATTTTACTTAAATTTCTTTGCTCCTCAGTAGGTTTACGATATCCGCCGGGCTTTCTCTGCATTAAGATAAATTCCATATCATTTTTTATGATTGCATTCGGCTCGTAGGGCTTTCCCAGAAATTTGGACCCGTTTTCGACTTCAAAACTTGCGTTTGCGATTTTGTGCCAGATAATGGGATTAAGATTATCAAAACCAATTTTCCGGCATAAAACACAGATATCCGCGTGCAAAGGAAAAACAAGATGACGCCCAAATCTCCTTCTTGAAACACATACATCACCGACGACACAAACTAACCTGCCACCTGGAACCAATACTCGAAAAACCTCTTTCCATACTTTTTCAAGCTCCCCTAAGAAGGACTCATAGTCATTGATGTGTCCCAATTGGTCTGGATTCTCATTATAGCGTTTCAAATTCCAATATGGAGGCGACGTAACAACAAGATGTATGGATTCATCTTCCAAGAACGTCAGATCCCTTGCATCCCCGTTAATCAGTCTCTGATAAGTCATATTCTTACTATTTTTCATACAAAGGCTCCAATG
>CAZTBA010000357.1:0-6369 GCA_964611725.1 uncultured bacterium | reverse complement strand
GCTGACTACGGAAGGACCGGTGGACTGGCTTGGGCAGTGGTTCCACGGTGCACTGAGCAGCGAATGTCCGCGTGATCTGCCGCCGATGCGCTTAGCTGTGGGGCCATACCGCCCCTACGCTTTGTGTACGGGACCGGTCTGGGGGTCCATATCGGGACTTGCAGGCGGAAGCTGGAGTGGTTCAGATCTGGAAACACTGGATGGGAACTGGCTATCCGCCCGTTTCCCGGTGCATGAGGCCCTCGTCTGGGGTGATGTCGCTGATGAAGATCCACAGTCGTCCGATCCCGAGATCGTCTCACGGCAGTTCGAAGGGCGTGGCTACTGGGCGGTGGTCGCTGTGCGCCCGGCATGCCAGGATCCCCTCGAGTGGCCCTGGAACACGAGGCCCTCCGATCAACGCAGCGAATGCACGCTGACACTGCCCGGATTGGCTTTCCAGGTCGGCGATGCGGTCCTGTGTGACGTGGAGACGCTGACGTGGATGCCGTTTGGGATCGAGCGCCACGGAGATGACCTCCGCCTGCACCTTGAGGCGAACTGGGCACTGGTGATCCTGCGTCGGCCGGATGGACCTATGATCGTAGGCTTCGACGCGCTTCCCAGCCTTAGGGCTGGCGAGTCAACGGCGTTGCATCTCAAAATGCTGTCAACAGGAGCGTCCCGGGTCCGGGCTTCCGTCAACGCACCTGGCCTCAACGTTACACCGCCTGAAGTTGCTGTACCTGGCGACGTAACCATCACAGTCCCAAACGATGCACTGCCTGGAAATTACGGTGTGTATGTTTCGGGTGAGAACCTGCTTGGCGTGAAGCGGTTCCTCATAGTCGAGTAAACTTGCAGGAGATGTTGGCCTGCAATGTTCGCTTCCCACTGTCACTTCAGTGGGGGGACTCGAATCCGGCGCACCGAACACCGCCACCTGAGACTTTATGCTGAGAATAACCAGAAATCTCGCACACCTTCATTTCCAGCATCACATGGTTCCGCTTCTCGGCGTGTTGGACCACGTGCTGGCGGAAGGTCGAACGCTTTGTGTCAAACGAAGCGATACAGTGGTAACAAGAAGAGGCAACAACCATGATCAGTTCTTCATCTTTATGGATCGCTATGCCGGACGCTCTGCGGGGGCGATACGCCCCGTTCTTCCGCCGAGAGTTCAGGGTTAGTGGCCCTGTAAAGTATGCCGGCTTGAAAATCTGTGGACTGGGATTCTATGAGGCGTGGATCAGCGGTCAACGCATTGGTGACCATGTGCTCGATCCCGCCCAAACGGACTATGAAGCGCGCTGTTTTTTCGTTTCCTATGACGTGACTCGGAATCTGCGTGCGGGTGAAAATGCTATCGGCATAATTCTTGGAGACGGGTTCTTCAATCAGGATCTGATTCCTGAAAAACATGGATGGCAGGGGGAAAAAAGTTCTTATGGAACACCGCGGCTATGGGCCGAACTGACCATTCGATATGCTGATGGTTCTTCTGCTATTGTACCCACGGATGAAACATGGAAGTGCAGTAAGGGGCCAATTATAAGCAGCAACATATATGCCGGTGAGTTCTATGATGCCCGTTTGGAGATGCCGGGTTGGGATTCACCGCACTTCCGAGATGCAGCGTGGCAACCCGTGGAGATTGTGCCGCCTCCGGGCGGACGCATGGAAGAGCAATCAATACCCCCAATCAGGAAGATCGAAGAGATCCGCCCGATATCCATTACAGAAAACCGCGAGGGTTGTTGGGTCGCGGATATGGGGCAGAACTTTGCCGGCTGGATACGTATCCGCTTGCGGGCAGAGATCGGTACCGAAATCAGGCTGAGATTTGCGGAAACAGTGTTCCCTGACGGGAGGATCGATACAGCCAGCACCGGGGTATTTGCCACAACGGTAGAGCAAATCGATACTTATGTCTGCAAAGGACAGGGGGTTGAAACCTGGGAACCGCGGTTTACCTATCATGGGTTCCGCTATGTGGAAATAACCGGATGGCCCGACAGACCAGGAGCTGAAGATATCACAGGCGTCGTTGTCCATACGGCGCTGCCACAGGCGGGTGCCTTCAAGTGCTCCGATGAGCGGCTAAACCAGCTTCACCGCATGGCCGTATGGACGCATCGAAGCAATATCCACGGCATTCCGGAAGATTGTCCGGCACGTGAGCGCTGCGGATGGCTCGGGGATGCCAATTTCGTCTGTGAGTACTCGATCTACAACTTTCAGAGCATGTCTTTCTGGGAGAAGTACTTGGATGACATAGAAACGACGCGTGCCTCCAATGGCGGCCTTCCCGCAATGATAGCACCGGGAAAGCGCGGCACACGCGGAGCGGCCACACCGGATTGGATGGCGGCCTTCATCCAAATCCCCTGGTACCTCTACGTTTACTACGGGAACCGAACTGTGCTAGAACGCCACTGGGATGGGATGTGCACTGTAGTCGAACACTATGGGAAGGAAGCGGATGACTGGATCCTGTCAGGCGGTCTTGGTGATTGGTGTGATCCCCGGAACAGTTGCAGCCCGACCTACACAGGCGAGTGCCTCACAACGACGATCTGGTTTTGGCGGTGCTCGTGGGTTATGGCGCGGGTCGCCGATCTGTTGGACCATAAAGATGACGCAAGCCGTTACTACGGATGGGCAAACCGCATTCGAGATGCCTTCCGGACACGTTTCTACAATCGGGAGAACGGTACTTTCGGCTCCCAGACAGCGGACGCTATGGCGTTGCATTTCGACCTCGCGCCGACGGGCAAGGAAATGACTGTGCTCGATAGCCTGGTTAGAGACATCCGGGAAACCAATAAGCTGCATCATACCGTCGGTATCATGGGACTACGGTTTCTTTTCGAGGTGCTGACCCGTCATGGTCATGGTGATACAGCACTAGCCCTTATGCACCAGAACACATATCCAAGCTTCGGCGATCTCATAGGTCGCAACGCGACAACGCTCTGGGAGTATTGGGGAGAACCGGAAGTAGATAAGGCCCATGGCCCTCGCTCACTCAACCATCCTATGATGGGCGGTTTTGACACCTGGTTCTACAATACCCTGGCGGGAATTCGTCCCGACATCGAGCACCCCGGTTTCAGACATTACTTCCTTGAACCGCATCCTATTCCGGGCCTTGACTGGATATGTGCCCATTACGACTCCCCCCAGGGGCGAATCGTAAGCGAATGGCAATATGCTAATGGTCATTTTGAATGGAAGGTGATCGTGCCGCAAGGCAGCAACGCTACAGCCACGCTGCCTCTCACATGCCGAGTCCGCATGTTGGGATCAGGTACACATCGAATTGTTGACGAACCGATAGATTGAGCAATTGCCTGCGGCGGAAGCATCAAGACGCACCGCAGATACGTACGGCTGAAGAATGTTCTAGAATGTGAGGTCAGAAAGGATGATCAACCAGAAGCTTGAGGCAGATAGAATTTGGTGTGGAACGGCACATGGGCTGTTTCTTGGATCAATGGGGAGGCAGATATGATCGGAATTGAGAACGAATGCTCTCGGATCGAATTTGACCCCAAGGGCGGAGGATTGTGCAGGATTACCAACCTGCTGCTTGACGACGAGTGCTTGAAGGATGGTAATTCTGACATCATGCCGTTCCGAATCTATGCGGATATGACAAAGGAGTTTGATATACCTCTCGACAAACACTTCGATCTGGTATTCGATGATCCGAAAGATATCACTGAGACGATCATACAACCTGGATGCTGCAGGCTGGTGGATGTTGTCCAGAATGATGGTTTGAGCTTGGATTATGAAGGTAAGGGAATAGAAGCACGCTTGAGGATCACTCTCGGAGAACAAACAGGCATATCTGACTGGTCACTGCGGGTAACCAACACGAGCGATGCCCCGAGGGAGTTCCTGTTCAATTTCCCATGCCTGGACGGCGTTCGGCTCGGACCTGATCCCGGGACCAACCTTGCCACCGCGATGGATCAGGCCGGAATAGTGGTTCAAGCCTGGGATCGTCCTGGAGGAGTAGTGGGGAATGGCACACAGATGTCAATGCAGTGGCATGCGATCTGGGATCCGGTGACGAAAAGTGCTCTCGGCCTGATATTCATGGACCCTGATGTGCGCTCCAAAAGGTTAATATTGAAAGAGCCTGACATAGAGCTGCACTATTTCCCTCCTGTAATGCTTCCTCCGGGTGCATCTCTCAATCTGCCACCGGTGCGAATTCTGGTCTACCAGGGTGACTGGCATCCGGCAGCACATGCCTATCGTGCATGGTTTGACCAGGCCTATGCTTGCGTGGAGTCATCCGAATGGTTCCGCAAGTCGGATGGTCTCACAGGTTGTCACTTCAGAAAGAGAGGTAGGAAGGTCGAGGAGAGATATCTTTACATGAACGAACTTAACAGCTTCAAAGAGCTTCCCGGAGTACACCTCCGGTTTCCAATAGATAACTCGGAATACGCTTTCTACAACCAGGGTTCAGTTGATCCCAGGGTACATACGGATGGGGACAACAATGTCCGGGAAGACATGGGTGGTGCGGAGGCAATGCGCGAAGGCATTGCTGGAGTCCACCGATTGGGTCTGCACTCGAACCTTTACATAGAAGGTTATATCGTTCATGAATGCAGCGAACTTGCCAGGTCGGGCAGGGCGGAGAAGTGGTCAATAATGGATAAAGATGGAAGCATCATTGGTCCATACACTAAGCATAATTTCTACCATATGTGTCCCGGATGTGTTGAATGGCAGGATCACTTGGCCAGCAGTGCCGCAAGGCTTCTCAGGGAAACCGGCGCGGATGGAATAAGGCTCGATTCGCTTGGACATTATTTCCTCCCGTGTTACAATCCTGCCCACTGGCATGCAACCCCATTTGGCTACAATGAATGGATTAAACAGCTATTTGCCAAGGTAAGTAAGGCAGCACTTGAGGTCAATCCAAATGCGCTGCTTACCACGGAAGGCCCTGTGGATTGGTACGGGCAGTGGTTCCACGGTGCGTTGAGCAGCGAATGTTCTCGTGGTCTTCCGCTTATGCGTCTGGCTGTGGGACCATACCGTCCTTACGCCTTGGTCACGGGATCTGTTTGGGCATCCATATCTGGGCTCGCGGGTGGAATTTTCGGTGGTTCTGATCTGGGAACACTGGATAGGAACTGGCTATCCGCCCGTTTCCCGGTTCATGATGCCCTTGTGTGGGGTGATGTCGCTGATGAAGATCCACGGTCGTCCGATCCCGAGATAGTCTCACGGCAGTTCGAAGGGGATGGCTACTGGGCAGTAGTCGCTGTGCGTCCGGCATGCCAGGATCCCCTTGAATGGCCCCGGTTTACAGTGCTATCTGATCAACGCGGCGCATACACACTGACACTGCCCGGACTGGCTTCCCAGGTCGGAGATGCGGTCCTGTGCAACATGGAGGCGCTGACCTGGATGCCACTCGAGATCGAGCGCCACGGCGATGATCTCCGATTGAATCTTGAGACGAACTGGGCACTGGTGATCCTGCGTCGGCATGGTGGCCCTGTGGTAGTTGGTTTTGATGCACTTCCGAAGCTTCGAGCTGGTGAGTCGACGAGGCTACACCTCAGTGCTTTGTCAGCAGGTACCACCCAAAGTGGCCACATCCGGGCTTCCGTCAATGCGCCGGGTCTGAAGGTTGCGCCGCCTGAAATTGCTGTGCCCGGCGAGGTCACTATCACAGTTCCACCTGATGCGCTACCTGGCAATTACGCTGTGTATGCTTCAGGAAAGAGCCTTCTCGGTGTGAGGCGGTTTCTGGTGGTCAATGGAAAATAAGGCTATAGAAAAGAATCCAGTATTGAACAGCGAGATAAAAAATGTTTGGGCAGTAGCCTGGCCGTTGATTATTACCAATATTCTAAACGTAACTGTTGGCATTGTAGACTTCAAGATGGTAGGGACGTTAGGGGTTGCGTCCATCGCTGCGGTGGGAATGTCCCGTCAGGTCATGATGTTCCTCATGGTCCTTATGATAGCTATTAGCGGTGGGAGTTCAGTCCTGGTGGCTCATGCCTATGGGGCAAGGGAGCGACAGAAGGTAAGCGAGATAGCAGCCGGCTCCATTTTCCTCATGTTGATCGTTGCAGTTGTGATTGTGACTCCTCTGGGCTTCTCTTTCTCTCGATCTCTTCTTGTACTGTTGGGAGCAGAAGAGCATGTTGTACGCTTGGGGGAATCATATCTAAAAATAATGTTTCTGGGAAGCATTTTCAGCATGTTTAATTTTGCCTTAACAGGCATTTTGCTGGGGGTGGGCAGGACCAAAGTTTCATTGATACTCCTCATTGGAGTGAATATCCTCAATGTATACCTTTTTGCTTTAGGAAATTGTCTTTTTGACGATCTGGAATTTTTCAGTCA
>CAZTBA010000356.1:0-6408 GCA_964611725.1 uncultured bacterium | reverse complement strand
CTGTTCTTTGACAGACACAAGTCCCTGATCCTGCAGCCATTGGTTGGTCATACCAGTTTGCGTGGCCAATGTACGCGACATTTTCCATGGTCCTTTCCGACTCAAACTCATGGGAATCGCCACATTCAGCTTTGCCCCAAGGCTGAAGGCTACGCATGACAAGTTCTGCTGTGCTTTTGCTTTTGACCAAAATGATAAAGTCATCCGCATAGCGTGCGAAACAGTGTCCGCGTTTCTCAAGCTCTTTGTCCAACTCATCCAAAAGAATATTGGGCTGTGATCCTTCGCGACACAACCGCAGCATTTACCATATCTCCTGAATCTTGGGCTTTGATATGTTGTGCTACCTTACCCGGAGACTTGGCCTTGTATGCTGTTTCTGTTCGTCTGCCTGTCCCGGGCACGGTAGACAGGTCGGCTCATCGCTTTGCACTCCAGCTTCCTTCAGACGGTTTCTCACGATTCCGCTCTTGCTTTCGGCTAATACTTGTGTCTATATTGTTATAGACTGGATTCATATATAGGGGACTTACACCCCATAAGATCACGCCCATGCCGGGCGCACACAAAGCACTCCAGCGGACGCTCGTAACCTCATGCCGCTGAGCTTTCCCGTTCTGCAAACGAGGCGAGTGATGGTCGACGAGGTGACGAAAGCGTATTTCGAGACCTATCTGGAGGTCAGTCTGTCGGGTCTCCGGCGAGGCGAACTTCGAGTCGCCGCATCCGAAAGACGCAGGCGGAAGGAGGAGGGATGGAGCCGGCCGTTCGCAATCTGGTTCTTCCTTCTCGGCGATAGGGGCGTGGCTTCTGTGAGGCCCGACCTGAAAGATGCGGTCACGTGTGTTACGACTGGGTTGGCGGACACAAGAGACGTCCTGGCCGACTCTGTGCAACGCTCTGTTCAGGCAGCATGCGGGCTTGAGTTTCGAGTGTTTAACGTCGATATCCTCTCCTGTGGTCTCGACACCATCAGAATTCACTCTTGCCCTGGACTTCGCAGACTTACAGAGCTAGATGTGGAGAGCTACTTGACGTTCAAGCAGGTCGTATCACCGAATTGCGATCTGGCGTGCTGTAGGAGGGACATTCTGCGCAACATCGCTGATGGATGTGCCTTCGGTGTCTTTCAGAACGACAAAGTGGTATCGGAGGCATCTGCGCCCCACATTGGCGTCATGCAAGACCGGATTGAGGAACCAGGGCCGGATACGCTTCCTGAATATCGCAGACGGGGATACGCGAAGGCAGTTCTGTCGCACACGACAAAGGCGATTCTCGAACTCGACCGAGTACCAATCTATCGGCTGAGCAAAGCAAATTTGGCATCGCTTCGCACTGCCCAATCTGTAGGCTACAGGAGGATCGCGGAGACCGTCCGCTTTGTGGCAGAGGAACGGTAGCGGAATTGCAGAATAAGGTGTTCCAGCCCACGCTTGACAGCGCTCGTGAGGTGCACCGTTAGGCAGCGAAGATGTAGGTTACTCCCAAACCTGGAGGCATGATATGCAGTACAAAGTTGCCATCTATAAGTCTGAAGAGGGCTACAGCATATCGATTCCCGGCTTACCGGGGTGTTGGTCTCAAGGTACGACTAAAGAGGAAGCGTTGGCCAATATCAAAGAGGCGATTCGGGAATATCTGGCGGTGGTCGACGAGTTATTGGAAGACGCCGAGGTGCGGGAAATCGAACTGGTAGATGCCTGATGCCGAAACTTGCAGGTATTAATCATCTGGATGCAGTTCGAGCGTTAGAGAAGGCTGGATTTCGCATAGCCTGTCAAGGCAAGCATATCGTGATGACCGATGGGCGGCGTATTTTGACGGTTCCTCGGCATAATCCTTTGAATGCGATTACGATGGGGGGAATCGTTCGTGATGCGGGGTTAACGATTGAGGAATTCCGTAAGCTGCTGTTATATAGCTGCCCAACCAGCGCATGAAGGCGGACGTCACCTGCGTGGGGTAGTTTTTCAGTGGGAGTGCTTACATTTACCGTGATCGCAATTGTCCGTCACGGGGCTAGTCGCGGCGCCGCTTATGCGCGGCTCGTTAGAAAATAAATCTGGAGTGAGGAAAGATGGTGGTAGAGCTGAAAGAGATAGCACTCAGGGATAATTACTTGCATTGTTACTTTGAAGGCGATTTTGGAAACCTTGCCAAGATGATTGAAAACACACAACGTATTCTCAAGGCGTACAGGGAAACTAATTGTCCGAATGCACTTCTCGATTTCAGTAAAATCTCAGGGAAAGTAGGAATATTTGCTGAACATCTTTTGGGAGAACATATTGCGCGTGTTATTCCTCGATGGACTAATATTGCAGTACTTGCTCCACCATATATGAAGGATAATGCAAGTGGGCATCTTGAAAACGTAGTCGTAAACAGAGCAGCTCGGTTGAAGGTCTTTTGGGAACTGGAAGATGCTATTGAATGGTTGAAGGCTTGTTAAACACTGGTAATGATCTTTCTAAACAATCACTCCACCAGACCCTATTTCGCTACACTCAATCGGACAGGTGAGCTTAGCGTTGTATAAACTGCAATGACAGAGCATTCAGAACGCGAGCTGATATCCCGTGCAGAGGAACTTCAGCGGCAAGCCGATTCCGTACTGGAGAGATCCGGCATCTGCAGGATTCTGTCCGAAATGGGATATGTCCAATTGGTCGGGAGCTACGCTCTGGGGCTGCTCGTGCGTCCCGATATCGACATCATGGTGACCTCTGACTCCCCGGAGCGCTCAGCGGCGGTCGCGGTAACCAAGCGCATACTCGATCAAGGTTACTTTCAGAGCGTCGTTTTCATAGATCACTTCACGTTTCGAAAGCGACTCGACGCCGGGATGGACGCCAGGGGGTTCTACTGGCATCTCGATGTGCCGGAGTTCGACTTTGACCAGCAGTGGAAGGTTGACGTGTGGTATCTGAACCCGAAGCAGAATTGGTTCTACGATCGCACGAACTCCTTCCGAGATCTGCTCGCCGCCGATCCGACCGCACGGGAGACGATACTCGAGTTGAAGACACAGTTCCTCCAGGGGAAAGGCTACTCGCATGGCTTGAAAGGCGGAGTCATCTGCGAAGCCGTGCTTGAGCATGGTCTCCGGGCGCAAGGCGATATCGTTCGCTTCGCCCGGACAAGAGAATCACACAAAAATGCAGATGCGGGCCGTGGCAAATAGCTGCGTCCGATCCACTCCTCCGGTCATCTAATTTCTAATCAGAGGACTATCTATGAACTTCAAAAATGAAAACTCATTTTTGGCTCTTGGAACGTGGTCTTTGACATTCGCAATCCTCCTGGGACGATACCTTGCTTCAACTCCGTCTATAGATTTCATGGAAGGTCTGCTATATGGCGTTTCAATAGCCGCGAACATAGGATACTTGATAAAGAGCAAAAGCAAAGATTCTAAACAAGAGTAGAGATTCGTCAACAGTATTTTATCTGTTTTTATCTTTTGCCACGAAACCAATTTTTTTGGCCAGCTAAGCCACGGAGAAACGTTGGAATGACTGAACACGCAGAGATCGAAACGGCCCGCAAGAGGCTCGGGGAGCTTGACAACGAACTGGCAGCCGCCGGGGCCTACTTGAGCTATCCCACGCCGCACGATCCCGTGCGTGAGGACTTCCACGGACCTGACCCAGCCAAGGCGATCGATGAAATCCTGGAGTCGTATGCCGGGCCGGATAGCTGTGTGCTGGATCTGGGCTGTGGGGTCGGCTTCACCCTATGCCACCTGGCCGAACGGACGCGTGAGATCTGGGGATTCGACGAAAACCCCAAGTGCATCGAGACCGCTCGACTGCGCGCCCGGTGCGAAGGTCTGGGAAACGTGAGGCTGATCCACGGCGGCGCAGGTGACGAACAGGCCGTCGCGCAGCTTCCCGATAATGCCTTTGACTTCGGCTTCAGCCGCCGTGGCCCGAACCTGAACCCAGCTATGCTCAGTAAATTGAGAGAAGACGCGATCTGGATACAGGAGGTCCCCCGATGGATGACGGGGGTGAATGACCTCATGGGACAGACCAGGCGATTCTTCTTTCCTCACTCCCGTGGTGATGATAGCTGGATTCTCGATTTCTACGCCCATCTGGGGTTTACACCCGTGAGCGTCCATACGTGGTTCTACGAGCAGTACTTCCGGGATGTCGATCACCTTGCGCGTTATCTGAACTCGGCGTGGTACCTGATCCACCGTAAGTGCGATCCCGTTCGCGACAGCGATGCGCTTGAGCTCTACGCCAGATACAACATGACAGATCGTGGCATTCGTGTGGCGCGTTCGCGCCTGCTTGGCGTCTACAGGCGCGTCGGTGATTGGCCGCTTCCCGCGGACAGCAGTCCCATCGGCCGGGCGAAGCGGTCAGCAGACAGTCAGGTTTAGTCGATCTCCTTTTGTCTGAAGGCCGGTCCGGGAAGAAATAGACCGGCTCAAACGTGATGGAAACTCACGGAGAGCGAGGCGAGCAAGGGCTGCAGCATCCTTCATTCGGGAACTAATGCTTTCCGACAAAGAGGTGGCTCTTTTGACGCACGATGCGCAGCCGATGCTTACAGCAAAGCATTGTGGCATCTCGCTTGTTGCGATCCCGGACGGCCGGTTGCTCCCACCAGAGCCAGATGGCTGGGATAAGAGTATTAAATGATCACAGGTCCGACCTGATACTCGATCCACGCACGAGAAAAAACAGGGAGATATCGGATGGAACCTGAGGAAGCACCTTTGCATATAACACGTTCTCAATTAGGGGCCCTTTTTCTGATAATTCTTATGCTCCTTTACTGGCTCTTTTTCAAGGCTATATACGATAAAATTGATAATGGCGCCTTTGCCCTTATAATGATCTTCCCCTGCTCATTCGGTCTGCTTTTGGGAATGAGGGGTGGCTTTGCCTCTGGCATCCTTGTAGCTATTTTCTCGCTTTTCCTTGCCTACCGGGTTGGCTTGCCACTCGATAAATCGATGAACGTCTTCATAACGGTGGCTTTTATCTATATGATATTCGGTGCGGGTCTGGGCAGGTTGCGCGATTTGACCATCAGAGTGAAACGGGAACTCTTAGAGCGACGGAAAGTGGAAGAGGCCCTGGAAGAAGCCCGTAATAAATTGGAGATCCGCGTAAAAGAACGTACCGCTGAGCTTACAAAAGTCAATGAGGAACTCCGGGAAGAGATCAACGAGCGAAGACGTGCTGAAAAAGAAAAGAAGAGACTGGAACTCCAACTCCTTCGAGCACATAAAATGGAAGCCGTTGGGACCCTTGCTGGCGGGGTTGCCCACGATCTGAATAACGTCCTCTCAAGCCTTGTAGGTTACCCTGATCTGCTACTCATGGAAATAGGGCAAGATAGTCCGTTAAGAAGGTCCATATTGACGATTAAGAAATCCGGTGAGAAGGCCGCAGCAATTGTTCAAGACCTGCTAACGTTAGCCAGAAGGGGCGTCACTGTCGAGGAAACCGTGAATATGAACGAGATCATCTCCGAATACCTCGAAAGCCCTGAATTTCTTAAACTGAAATCTTACCATTCGAATGTCCGTATCGAAACGGATATGAATCCGAATTTGCAGAACATTCAGGGTTCGCCTGTCCACCTCTTAAAAACCGTAATGAATCTGGTCTCTAACGCTGCTGAGGCCATACAGGATGCTGGGAAAATTCTTATCTCGACAGAAAACGTTAATTTGGAAAGTCCGCTGATCGGCTATGAACAGATCACGGAGGGTGAATACGTGCTTGTTTCCGTTTCCGATACCGGCATCGGAATTCCCAAGGAAGACATCGAAAATATTTTCGAACCCTTTTATACTAAGAAAAAGATGGGGAGGAGCGGTACGGGACTGGGAATGACTGTTGTATGGGGAACCGTAAAGGACCACAGGGGATTCATTGATATTCATAGTACGGAGGGAAAAGGCACGACCGTTTACCTTTATTTTCCGGCAACAGGAGTCAATGCTAAGACGAATAACTTCTTTGAAATTGAAGATTTTATGGGCAAGGGAGAATCGGTTATGGTTATCGATGATGTGCCTGAGCAGAGGGAAATCGCCACTGACATGTTAAAAAAACTCGGTTATATTGTCATATCCTGTCATAGTGGTGAAGAGGCGGTTGATTACCTGAAAGATAATTCGATTGATATAGTGGTGATTGACATGATTATGGATCCAGGAATAGACGGCTTAGAAACCTACAAGAGGATTATTGAGTTCCACCCAGGCCAGAAAGCGATCATTGTCAGTGGATTTTCGGAAACCGAGCGTGTCAGGGAAGCAAAAAAATCGGGAGTGGGCCAATATGTCAAGAAGCCTTACACCTTAGAGGAGATCGGAAAAGCGTGACCGTTGCATAGCGATTGGCTCCAGTTCTACGCTGCCAGGAGATTGACAGG
>CAZTBA010000355.1:5134-6451 GCA_964611725.1 uncultured bacterium | reverse complement strand
TCTGTATGGATTCCGCTTTCGGTAGCGCGCCCGGAAGGAAACTCACGTCATTCCCTCGGCTTCTGCCACCTGCCATGCCAACTGCTGAGGAACAATGTCGTCCGTGCATCCCGCTCGAACTCGCACATGCACCCGACCGCAAGGAGGCTGCGGCTGATGTACAACTTTGGGGCGTTGCAAGAATTGAGATGGCGTTGTTTTGAGATGTAAAATCAACACACAGGAGTAACTAATGACAATAAGACCGAAATCGGACAAAGTGCCGAAAAGGATGCAGACGACCTATGATACAATCACTGCAATAACCGATGAGTTTTGTGAAGAGCATCTAAATGAGGAATATGCGGAGTTAGCACGTCAATTAACTGCGGCGCTTTGTCGCAAACGTCCCTCCCCACTTTCCAGAGGTAAACCAAATGGTTGGGCCTGTGGGATCATTTATTCGCTTGGTTTTGTGAATTTCCTTTTTGATAAGAGTCACGAGCCTTATATAAGCGCCACAGAACTTTGTGAGGGTTTTGGCATAAGTAAAAGCACCGCGGGAAATAAGTCCAGACAAATTCGTGAATTAATGAATATGATGCAATTTGATCCCAATTGGTGCCTGCCCAGCTTAGTGGATAAAAATCCGCTTATCTGGACGATTATGGTAGATGGGTTAATAGCGGATGTACGTAGACTGCCGTTGAATATTCAAGAAGCAGCCTATGAAAAAGGTCTGATTCCATACGTTCCTGGTCGAAAAAAGATTAGTTCAAAGAAACGCCGGGAGGATATTGTGGTGGATAAGGATTCTCTTTATACGCTTCAAGTATTTTTGATTACCGGTCCTATTACCGAGGAATTTGTGAAACACAATCCGGTTGTTTCTCGGACTATAGAAATACGGGGAGATCAAACGTTAGCGGATCTTCATGAGACTATATTCGACGCATTTGATCGTGAGGAAGAACATTTGTATGAGTTTCAGTTCAAAGGGGCAGGGCCGGAAGATCCCGAGGCGGAACATTACGTTTCTCCCCCGATGGCTGGTGAAGTAGAAGAGAGTGAGGCTGCTGGCATTACTACCGAGACGAAGATTGGTTCTCTGGATTTAAAAGTTGGTGAACCATTTGGCTATTGGTTTGATTTTGGTGATGATTGGTGGCACCAGATCAATGTGGTCTCGATTAAAGGAAACATTCCGAAGGGGAATTATCCCAAGATTACAGACAGGGTTGGCGAAAGCCCACCGCAGTATCCGGATTTTGATGAAGAATAGAATTCTATAGCGATGTGCGCCCTAAGCAGCCAAGCAATCCAGCCTCAAGAGCGGCA
>CAZTBA010000355.1:0-5124 GCA_964611725.1 uncultured bacterium | reverse complement strand
CTCCAGATTCCTACAACAGGAGTTCATATGACACACAGGCCCAAACTAATGGAGAGCCGGAACATAGGGGTAATCCTTGCGATTGTGGTCTGCCAGACACTCACAGCATCATGCGTCTTCGCGGGAGATCCGATGAAGAAGAATCCGCCCAAGTCCGTCGAGAAGAAACTGCCCATCAATGGTGAGGTCTTCGACGTTGATGGACATGTAGCCTTTCTCATCATGCCAGCAAAGACAAGCTCGGGTGCCCGGACTCCCTGGGTCTGGTATGCACCCACGTTGCCCAATCTTCCCGGTAAGGAGGAGAGATGGATGTTTGAAAAGTTCCTGGCCGAGGACATTGCCATCGCCGGTGTGGATGTTGGTGAATCGTACGGCAGCCCGAAGGGACGCGCCGTGTACTCGGCACTGTACAAGGAACTTGTCGAGAAGCGCGGGCTCTCGCAGAGGCCGTGCCTGTTAGCGCGAAGTCGGGGCGGGTTGATGCTTTACAACTGGGCGGCTGAACATCCCTCGTCAGTGGCCTGTATAGCCGGGCTCCTCCCGGTCTCCAACCTGAGCAGCTACCCCGGACTCGAGCGTGCCTCCGGCGCGTACGGCATGACCGGTGAGGAACTTGCGGCCAACCTTGCCAAGCATAATCCGATTGACCGACTCGCTCCGCTCGCAGAGGCAGGCGTGCCCATCTTCCACATCCATGGCGATAGCGACGATCTGGTCCCTCTGGAGCAGAACTCAGGCGAACTGGCCCGGAGGTACAAGAAACTGGGCGGCAAGATGACGCTTGTTGTAGTCAAGGGCCAGGGCCACACCATGTGGGACGGTTGGTTTCATTGTCAGGAGCTTGTCGATTTCGTGATCGCTCACGCGAGGGAGAGCAATAATCCGAACATCAAACAGGAGCAGTAAACCGCCCTCGCTCACGAGCGACGGTAATCCACTCGAATTTCAGACAAAAGAGTATAAAACATCCTTGAACCCGGACTGAGATTTCGCTTCCGCTCACCCTCAGTCGGCTGAGGGTGTCGTTGAGGGCATAGAAACGAAGGAGATCTTATGGCCAGTGAAATGTGCCCTTTCTGCAGGGAAATCCGCAACATGCTCACGTCCACTTCCACCAGAACCGTCACGCAGCCAAATGGAGAGAAGAAGAGGATCAAGACACTATCGTTTCACTGCGCACACTGTCACCGGTTTGTGCGCAGCGAAGATCATGACGAGCTGGTTGAAAAATAGCTGCGGCATGTTCGCGCAGTAGGTGTCAATTCTTAGAATTGATGCTCCTGGCCCTTCCTGTGTCACATTATCCGAAAACCTCAGCCCTCAGTCTACCCCAGGGCTTTTTCAATGTACGGTAGCAGTCTACCGCCCATCTGCTTGAATCCATCGTCGGAAGGGTGAAGTCCGTCATAGAAGAGATGATCCTCATCCACGCCGAGCAGTGAGGTGCCTTCGACCAGCCATATATGCTTATCTCCGGATTTCTGATGCTGTGAAACCGACCAGCGGACGGCCTCCCGGTAGTCTTCCAACCTCGATCCGGAAGCGTTCGGATCGTTTTCCGCTGCCTCGACTTTCGGGTAGGCTATGGGCGTAAGCACCACGATCGGGCTTTCAGGACGTTTATACCGGATGGTGTGGATGAAATAATAGTGGGACTCGGCAAACATATCGGCAGGCTCCATGCCGCGCCCGTAAGTATTGATACCGAGCTCAAGTGAAAGCACATCCCAATCCAGTTCAGCCAGCACACGCGCTACCTCTATCTGGGCGAGGCCATTTCCTCCGTATCCCATATTGATTGTCCGAAGCCCGAGACTGCGGCCGATCACCTCACTATAGGTCCGAGTCGGTACGGATGCACACGCCCCGTGTGTTATAGAGCTCCCGTGAGCGCAGTATACCTTCCCGGAGGGCGGATCTGCAGCCCACATACGGGCACCCGGCAAGGTACCTACGGACACGAGATCCCCTCCGCTATATATCGGCAGGTAGACCCTGCAAACGACTTCGGGGCCACCGGAAGTCTCGAAAACCGAGTCATATTCAACCCCCTCGGGCTGCGCGACCTCCGGCCATTCCACCGCCTGATAGCTCCCATCAGATCCCACAACCTCGAGAAGCGGATCGCCCGGAATTCGGGCACTACCGTTCAGACACAGTCTCAAACCGACTGTTGAGCTATCAGTTCTGAACATAAGTGAGATACCTGCGGACATTCTGGACCTCGACCAGGTATCGGCATGTATCTTGGCCTGCACATATTGTGGCAGCCGATGAAAGAGCCAGGTCCCTTCTCCGTCGATTTCCATCCATGGGGATGACTCAACCCGTATTTCCTCCTCACAGGGTGCCTTCCATTTCAGATTGGGCATATCTTTCCTCCCGATTTAACGCATTCAGCCATCAGTTGCCGCCTTTCAGCTTCTTGCCAACTGCTGGATACGTAAGTAATTTTTACGAAATCTCTGTTACCATGAGCAAAAACCCAAAAACATTACTGAAACTTGCCTAAGGGTTTCTGCTCGTATCACTTACTTTACCAATTAGACCCTCAAGATCTGCAAGAAGCCCACGAACCCCCTGGGAAAAGCGGTTTGTAGACCTTTTTATACAGCTTTTCATAGCGAAGGCTTGCCTCAGACGGCTCATAGCGATCCTGAACGTGGTACATATTTTCGGATGCTTCCTTTATTCCGATGCCTTCAACGGCTGCAATCCCCAGCATGGCCGCTCCAAGCGATGTGTTCTCCGGGGAGGTAGGAGAGATCACTGTACAGCCAAGGACATCGCTTATAATCTGGCACCACAGGGAGCTACGTGCCCCTCCCCCATGGATTCTGACCTCACAAACGATGTCCCCGGTGGCTTCGGCCATATTCTCTAAAATCAGCTTCTGTTCGAAAGCTATGCCCTCGAGGATCGAGCGGTATATGTGGGCCGGGGTTACCGCATCGCACCAACCGATAGTTACCCCCTTTGCATTCGCATCCCAGTAAGGCGAATTGGAGCCATGCCAGTAAGGGATAGTTATGAGGGGATTGGTCCCGGGCCCAATCTTCGAGGCCGCATCTTCAAGTCCGCTCAGTCCTTCCCCTTTTGGGTGATCAGATCCAAGCCATGTTTTCAGAAACCAATCGATCGTTGCCGTACCTCCCCTGATCACACCTTCGGGCATATATTTCCCCGGAATGCAGGCACAGAGCGTCCGGAAAGCCCGGCTCACAACGTAATTTTCAGAAAAGAGGTCCGAAACTACTGCGGTCCCGAGGTTCAGGGCGGCTACTCCGGGACTGGAGGCGCTCACCCCCAGGGCGGCACACTGTCCGTCCCCGCCGGTCGCGACGAGGGGTGTCGATTCCGTCAGCCCCGTATCGCTGGCAGCTTCTGTTGTGAGGTATCCCACAACAGATCCGGGGGGACAGAGATCGGGAAGCTGTTCGGAATGCAGTTGCGCGGCCCGGAGGATCTCATCAGACCAGGAGAGCGAGCGCATGTCCAGAAGGCCCAGCGGGTCTGCACTCGCCCAGGAGGTGACGGCCCTGCCGGTGAGTCTGAGGCAGAGGTATGAGAAGACATCCAGTATTTTATCCGTCCGCTTCCATATCTCAGGACGGTTTTCACGCAACCAGATAATCTTGGGGAGGCTCAGGCTGAGATCCGGCACCTTCCCCGTTACGGAAGCGTAGTCAGAAACGCCGAGCATCTCTTCCCAATCAGGGAGATAGCTCTTCCCACGCTCATCCATCCAGAGTATGGCCGGATAGAGGAGATCGAGCCTTTCGTCGAGAGGAACGAAGCTCTCGCGCTGATGGGTGATCGCCAGGGCGCGCACATACCGCGCCGGGATATGCTCCAGAACTCCCCGTATTGACTTGATCAGCGCCGAGTACCACTCCCCGGCCCGCTGCTCGCACCAGCCCGGCTGGGGAGAGCTGGTCTCCATAGGAACTCGCGACTCGGTCAGCGCATTTCCTTCGGCGTCCCAGGCTATAGCCTTGGTCGCGGTGGTGCTGGAATCCACCGACAGAACTATGGGTTCAGGAAAGCTCATATCAGTCGAGGTAGAATGCATAGAGGCAGGTGTTGTCACTTCCCCAGGTCGAACCTAACACGAAGCGGACGCCATCGAGTTCTCTTTCTATCAGTATCTTCACAAGGCGTTGATAGTTGCCTTTCATATCGCACAGGGTTTCCCACGCCCCGTCTGAAAACCCATCTATGCGAAAATCCTTAGCCATCACATCAGGGACCGACCTCAACTGGTCGTCAGCCTGATGGTAACTCATAGAGATATTTCTATCCAGTGCGCTGTTCAGGATAACAGTTACCTCCTTGACCATGGAGCGACCCTGGAAGCGATACTCGACCCAATCCCCTGCAGCGCAGAGCCAGCTATGTGGGTCTTCACCGACGGGGCGGTTGATGCCGTCCCGTAGAGGCTCCGGATTTCCCTGTGAGGCGGATAGCTTGGCACTGCGGGTGACCTCGCTGAATTCCTGTTTAACCCAGGGAATATAACAGTCATCGCTCAGAAGTGTTTGCTGAAGTTCCCTGACATGCGGCAACATATCCCCCGGCAGCAGTCCCTGGGTGGCAGCTATCGCGGCCGCGGTTCCTGCTGCCTGGCCCATACTGAAGCAGGTTCCCATAACCCTGGTGGAGCTCATAGCTGCGTGTGTACAGCTTGCGCATCTACCCGCGAACATGAGGTTTGAGATATTGCACGAATAGAGGGATCGATACGGGATGCCGTAAGGGGACGGCGAAGGGTGAAAGATTGTTGCCGGGTGGCCGGACTTTCTGCAATAGAACCCGGCGGGATGGTGATCATCCATAGTCCATCCCCCGTAGGCCACTATATCATCGAACCGGCCTTCGGACTCGATATCGAGCTGCGTCAGCACATGTTCTCCGACATAGCGCCGGCTCTCCCTTTTGGCCGGGAGGAACTGAACCCATTCCAGTGCCCAGTTATCCGCACCGTAATCCCCGTGGTTTTTGATATGGTCCCAGATCCCGTAAACTATCTTAAGCAGCTCATCCCGGATCTCCTCGGTATCGTGGATGGAGTCATCTTCCCCACCGAGCTCGATCCACCAGTATCCCATCTCCCACCACTTG
>CAZTBA010000354.1:0-6505 GCA_964611725.1 uncultured bacterium | reverse complement strand
GGAACTGTTCTAGGTGCCTTTGAAGCCCCCGCTCGTGAGCGGGGGTAGTTCACTTCGAAGAAACCATCCAAAAGATCTCAAAGTATCAGGCAATACCCAAGTTTTATTCAGAAGTTTATAATAAGAATTTCTGCGACCCAACAGGAACTACATCATAGACTTTCCGGGTTAGTCAAAAAAATAAAAGAGGGAAATTCCAAAAAGCCTGTGTTCTTTATTATTTTAATCACATTTATCTATGGTATGGTTCATGCGCTCGGACCCGGACATGGAAAAACGATAACGTTTTCTTACTTTTTATCGGAACGGGCAAATATTAAGAAAGGGATAATTGTAGGCGGTTTGATAGGATTCCTCCACGCTGGTTCCGCATTGATTGTGATACTATCATTGTATTTTATCATTAAGCAATCTTTTTTAAGCTCGTTCGAAGATATAAGCAGGGTAATCAGATTGATAAGCTATGGCTTAATCACGTTAATAGGTCTGCTTCTATTGGTCAAAACAATAATTGAACTAAAAAGGCAAGGAAGCTCTGGAAATCATATTCATGACAGTACTGCAAATACTAAAAGCATAGTTCCTTTCTCCATCGCTGTTGGCATGATACCCTGCACCGGAACCGTGATCATATTGTTGTTTTCGATCTCTATGGATGTTTTAACTATTGGCATGATTTCAACGTTTTTTATGGGATTGGGTATGGCGACTACCATTTCTCTGGTTGGAATCTCAACAATTGCTACAAAACAAGGAATATCGAGATTCGTTTTCACAGAGAGCAAAATGAGGACAATTTTCCAGAATGTTGTGTCTTTAGTGGGAACTCTGTTGATTATATTCCTGGGAGTTTTCCTGTTTACGGGCGCTATTTAAGAAATTTTTGCGAGGCTTCTGCTACTTGTTTCTGGAACCTCATCCCGTCCCCTCTCCTCAGGCGGAGAGGGGGGCTTTAACCCCTGCCTGAGGAAGAGGTAGAAGCTAAGTCAGGAGGGAACAGGTATTGAGAAGCCATAAAAGCATTTCGAAGATTACTCAAATACACATTCAACCATCAATTTTCAGCTTCTCACACCGCTGACTTAGTTATTGCCTCAAATCTCTATAGGTAGCAGGGTTAGGTTAGCACCAGGGCGATCAACAGACCGGAATTTGTAGCAGCGAGAAGGCCGGGGCCATCGGGAAATGTCAACCGTGTCAGCGTGGTTAATCCTGTATCTGCCTGGTAACTGCCAATAATCTTACCGTCGAGGGATAGTAGCGTAATCCAACCCTCAGATGTACCCGCAGCTATGGCATCCTCTCCATCTTTGACTCCTTGCAGAAAGGCCAAACCGATCACTGGCGCATCCAGATCTCGACGCCATAGTTTCCTTCTATCCGAACTCAATAGCACTACATTTCCACTTTCGCTTCCCGCTACGAAACCGACCCTTCCATCGGCGTTTACAGCGAAACCGTGACGGACATCGTCCCCCAGGTTAGCTTTCCAGAGTATCTTTCCAGAAACCGAATCGACGGCATATACATTTCCATCCATAGCCCCGTAGATCGACTCTCTGACACCGTCTCCGTTAAGGTCTTCCAGTGCCAATGCCGTAAAGCAGGGCCCTCCGTGTATGGTCCAGCGAACGCGTCCGTCAGCTTCCAGCAGGTTCGACGTGTGGTATTCGGTGCCCACCAGGATCTCCCGCTTCCCATCCCCTTCCACATCCCCGATCACCAGCGACTGAGCGGCATGGTGTTCGATCTGTCGCTGCCAGATCTCCTCGCCTCCGGGCGTCAGCGCCCATACCAGCCATCCGTCCGTGGCTACCACGATCTCGGTCCGTCCATCTCCCTCCAGGTCCGAGGTCTTCACGGCATTCACGATCTGATTACGCCGATGAGATTTAATAAAGTCACGCTTCCATTTGATGTTCCCGGCTGCGTCAAACCGTGTCAACGCACAGTCCCGCCCTCCGGTCAGAAGTGACATGCCGTCCCCAAAATCCGCCAGGTGCACGGTGCGCACCTCCGCGCCCGTTTCACGAGCCCACTGTACATGCCCCTCTCGGTCCAGCAGAGCTACTTGCCCGGCAACCGTTCCTACCGCGATCGCTTCTCCAAGCACGTCTATGCATCGCACGTTGCTCCTCGTGGGCTTCTCCCAGAGTGATCTGAGTATCGAACCCTTGCATCCGATGGATCGTTTATTCTTAGGTGTCCGCCGATGGGTATATGGCGTTTCGGATCGGAGGGCATTTATCAGAATTTGATGGGGACCAGGTTCGAGTTCCACCGCATGTATCCCTGGTGGAAGTGTCACGCCACCTGAACTGGGTAAGTGTTCTCCATCGAAACAGATACTCAGGGCGTTATGTGCTGTCACCCGGGCCTCCTGCTTGGCCCGAACTTCGCCCCGTCCTTCTGCTGGATAGAGGACCAGATGTATCGGCAATTCGCTCTCAAACGATGCCCCTCCCAGAGACAGTCGAGTCCCGTTGAGCAACAGTAGCGATGAATTCGTCAGCATAAAGGCATCTGCGGTAGCCTGGAATTCACCGATTCGGATCCCTTTATCTGCTACCCCAAAGATCGCCGGACCATCTGGCCCTTCTATCCGCATGATTCCCTCTCCGATCCGTCCGATTCGGAGGGAATCGACCTCAGCTTCCGTGCCCGCTACCAGCAGATTGAAGTACCGCTCTACCTCTCCGGACCGGCCGTGGAATGCCTTACGCTGTTTGAAAATACGGATCGGTCCATTCGCATAGTCATATCCCTCATAGGGGTCCTGTCCCGCAATGCGTGATTCTTCGATCTCGAGGGATTTATCCGAGTCATCGGCATTTCGAATCCCGAAGGAGACTCCTTTCTGTTCCACCGTCAGATCTTTTCCTTCCAAACGCACATTTCCCAGCGTTCGCCACAGGCACCTGAGGTCATAATCCGCATCCCTCAGCAGCTTTAGTGAATCGGTGACCAGAAGGTATTTACCCTTGACCCAAAGGATGTCCCTGGTCCAATCCGTCCCATTGTACCCCGGCACGCACGTGCGGGTGAAAGCTACATCGCCGAAGTCTTCCGCCCACTTCAGCGCCACCAGGGACGGCATCTCCAGGCTTTCTCCGTCACAGATCGACACAACGGACGAGTGATGGCGTGGCCGCTTCCAGATGTAATCCATCTCCGCCAGCCACATTCGGCCTTTCCAGGTCAGCCGCTCGATCGAGTTGCCGTCCTCATGTCCGTGAGCGAACGTCGATGTGCCATCTATGAGGAGGTACTCGTCATCCTCGTCGAAGCCGCCCCGCAGTGTTAGCTTGTCGAACGCTTCCTCTAAGGGCACGTTTGCCCCGCCGGGCCCATGCTGCTGCACCCATTCGTAAAGCGGCTGGTTAAACGGCGCAATTGCAATGCCGGTCATCTGTTCGGGGACATTCGCAGGGATAGATCTGTAGAAACAGTCATGCTGTGGCGTGCCCCTCATCCAGTTCAGCGTCCAGAGATAGGCCCCGTCCCCATAGTACCAGGCCGCCTTGCAGAGCGTGCTCGTCATGCCGGGTGAGGGTTTTCGACGTGCACCATAGTATCCCACGTCCCCGAAGCCCACCGACGATCCTAAGTTGTCGGTGATCAGAATGGCATAATCGGCAATATCCCGAAGTTGACCCCCCTCTAAGAAGCGAAAGTTGTCCCGATTGAGATCGTATATCATCTGGTGATTTGGAACCAGCCAGCAGTATCCCCCGCCCCCGCCATCATCGTTGGGTTTGTAACACCCGGCCTGTCCATCGAAAATGGCCTGACAGAAGCGGAGCTGCTTTTCGAAATCCTCAATGCCATAGTAGGTCTTGAAGAAGCCTGCACTGAAGGACATGCTCAACCCGGCGAACGTAAGGTGATTTTGTCGGATTTCCGATGGCGGCGGCTCCTCTCCCCGGAAATATGAGAGGTCGGCCACGTAGTTCGTCAATCCCCAGAGCAGGTTCGTCATCCGGAGGCGCTCCGCGTCCGTAAACGCATCGCTTTCCTCGATCAGATCCCAGATGTAGAACAGTCGCCACACCCAGGCATAGATGAAAAGCATATGTTCGAAACACCATTCACCACCGTAGCGATCCTTCACCAGGTCCTCATAGTAGAAGAGTACATCCCGGAACATCCGGGCGCAGTCGGCATCGTGTGTGAAGTAGTGGACCAGGCCTAAGGTCACCCCCTGCTTGATCGGGCCACGTCCCACGTTGCCCCGAAACGCTGGTTCCGTCTGCTTACGGAACTCCTCAGGCGTAATATCCGGCAGGAGCGCCTCGTGCGTGGCCGACCGGGCCACATTTGTGTAACCGAATCGGTCGCCTTTCTCCTTTAGAACCTCCGACAGCTTTTCCAGGCCCGCGGCTGCACCTTCTGGCCGACTCGCACCCACCAGCAGCACATTATGTCCACGGTTTTCCGGATTATGAATCGTACGGATCGCATAACCATCTCCGCCGGGGTAAAAATCGTCCACAAACGCGTACTTTCTCCGATACAGGGCCATTAAGGCCGGGTTGTTCATGGCACTTCCCAAAATCACCCAATGGCGTTCTTTCAGTTCCGAAAGCGAGACCTCTCCGCCTGCGACAATCGGAAGATCGTGTCCCGCATGTGTCCGGATCAGATCCCGCAACCGCTCCGCCACAGGCTTCCATTCTTCATCCGATGGAGCCACGATCTCCGCACCTTCACCGAGGTCCGTCGTCAGATGCATATCCTTCAGCTTTTCGATCCGCTTTCTGATCATCTCGATATCCTTCCAAATATCATGTGTATAATGGCTTGCGACTCTGCATAGTTGATACGATCATACCTAAAAGCACACCGTCCTTATCTGCCGTCGGTATATCTGAAATCCTTCTCTGGTAATATAAAATGGCGTGGAAGCATGTCAAGCCCGATTTGCTGAGGTACACCGGCTTCGTAAGATTTCCTCCAAAATCCGGTATTTCGGACCATTGCAGCCATCTCCGCAGTAGAGTTCCCCTAAACAAGAGAGATGACTAAAGCGCTTGACAGACAAGGAGTGTTGTCTTATAATACTTTTGTAAGACATTAACTTTCTCTGAGACTGGTTTTCCATAGGGAGGGAAAATGAGAAATGGGACCTTGGCGTATCGGTTATTGTGTATAGGGAGTTGCTGGCAAGCTTTTTCATGAGTTTAGGATGTTGGAACCTGGGTAAGAAACTCTGACAGAGTTCTGAAGATATCTTCGAGAGATTGGAAAAAAGTAAAGGATTGGAGAGGAAAAGAGTCTGAGAGAGAAAGGGGTCTGAAAATGAGGAAAGCACTCTCTTTTGCGATCGTGTTTTTGTTGATGTTGCCCAGTTGTGGAAAGAAATCCACAGATCCAGAGAATGGGGGAGCCGACATTAGTGGTTACTGGGAATTCTTCCTTACAAATCAAGGTGAAGAAGATGGTCCAGTGCTTATGCTAATTTCGCAATCAGAGAGCAGTATCTCAATTTCTTCATACGGGGAAAAGGTTACAGCTATAGGCACTTTTGCTGAGTCCACAATCTCATTCTCGTTTACTGTAGAAGATGCCGAGCGTGAAATGACTTTCACTGGTTCATTAGGCAAGAACAACATTTCAGGTAATTGGTCAGATTCTTTCAGTTCCTCAGGAACATGGAGAGGTACAAAATTAGAAGGGGATCCAGATTTTCACTACTATGTGATTCAATCTATAGATGTCTTTTGTTCTCGCTTTGAAAATGGCCAATACTGGGTGCAAGGTACGATAACAGATCCTGATCATTTGATCGAAGATGCTTATATGAGTGGCAGTTATATAGACGGGATTTGCTCTCTAGCATATAACCTATATGAGGACGAAATTGGGGAATGGTGGACGAATCCGAATATTTTTGTTTCAAACGATACCCCGCCTGAATTCCCTCTCAATTACACCGTTCACATCAGTCTTAAGAATGGAAGGTCAGAAGATGTTTCGAAAATTGTTACCAATTGGCATTAGTCTCATTAGCAAGTCTGATGTTCATACCCTTACGCTGAACGCTCATAGAACACAATTTCGAGAGGCCGATAAGGATACCTGGTCGGCGTTTGTGTGCGTATCCGGAATCGAAGAGTTTGCTGTCGAGCGGATGGGTTACCCATGCGCTATCTCTGGATTCCCTTCTGAGCTGCGAAAAGGAGCCACCCGTGACCGTTGCTGTGGAGACGTCCGGAAGCAGCCTCTTACCCTCAAATGATTCGCTTTCCCAGAACTATCCGAATCCCTTCAACGCAGGCACACATATTTCCTTTTTCCTTCAACATGCCAGAACGTTCCCATGTGAAGATAGCAATCTACAATGTCCTCGGTCAGCTTGTGCGGGAGCTGACAGATAGGAAATATGGACCGGGCGGATACGTTGAGAGGTGGGATGGATTGGATAACTCGGAGATCCAGGTATCGAGTGGGCTCTATTTCTATCGGATGACTACAGATGGCGCTGCAAACTCGGTTCTGAAGCGGA
>CAZTBA010000353.1:0-6537 GCA_964611725.1 uncultured bacterium | reverse complement strand
TCTTGAAAACTCTACCTGTTCCTTCTATTAGAAACACTTAAAAGGGAGACTACCCAAAAAAACAGCTATCTACAAGTGCATTATAAAAAAATTATCTCCTTTTGTCAAGATCTTTTTCAGAATTCTCTTTTGATGCTAATAAGTGCAATATTGCAACCTGACTGCTGGCGAACTTAACCCCACATTTCTTCACAGAAAGAGACTCAGCGACATTTGCTCTTACCCTGCAAACATTTCCTCAAACTTAAATTGAAATATGTCCTCAAACATATCCTTGAGGAATGAAGCATCATCCCTTTCGCCCTCTTCCCTCGCATAGATGGAGTCTTCATCCGATTCCAGATCCCTCGTCATACCTTCGAGAATGTTCGTCAACTCACGCTCGGAAAATTCTCCGTACGGCTTCATTATGCCACCTCCCCTTATAGATTCAAGAGGGTAAAAATCTTGTGCTATGGCAAGCACTGTTACCAATCTTCATAAGGATCTATATCCGTTCCTGGAATTAGGATTTCAAGGCCTTTTCTGTCAAAGTTGACTCTTACATCTCCTGTATGGCAAAAGTATATCCATCCGCCGCTAAAATCTGCATCTTCGGGAGGACATAAAATCACATTATCACTGTTATTTATCATCTCTTTTGGAATCTCCCTCAGAAACCCTCTTGAAACAAGGGAATCAAGGTCAGTCGGAAGACTTCCCATCTTACCAGCGTGTAGAATTACTGCTGACCTCAGCGCCTGCAAGTTAGCTTGAGTGGTGGCTACCTTAGTCTCTGGGCTGAGATCTTGGTATCCTGGCAGGAGTATAGTCATAAGCACACCTAAAATAGCCATAACAATGAGAACCTCTATGAGAGTGAAACCTTTTTGGGAATGCGTCAAAGTCTACCCTTTCATCGAATATCACTCTGTCAACTGTTTCTACGCAGTTTCTGTGATTCTTTTTAGTATTCAACATTTCGACAACCAGTCTCAATCATAGCAAACATTATGCCATATGATATAGGATAGGAATTTTGATAATTAATATATTGTTAAATAAAGGTTTAAATTCTTAAGTTGGAGCAGTATGATTTCTGAAATACATAGTTTAAGTGTAGGATTTTAGACATAAATAAGGGATGAAGCATAGACAGTTATTGGGCGATTCAACAGTAATGCTCAAGGAAAAAGAAAGAATTTTGCTTAATGTTGGACAAAGCTATACCAGGCTTGGGATCAATATGATTGCATATCCAATGGAAACATTGATTCTCCCCGCCCAGTCCTGGGTTAGAATATCGTGTTCACCGACCCTGAGCCTACGGAATTGATATAAGCACAGTGTGAAATATGTCAATCTGATTTAAGTTGACCCTGCCAAAAGTCGGATTCTGGGCTTTTTTTGCCTGAGTCAAAATGTTCAATCTTTTACATCTCACTCCATTTGCCGACGTATCTTAAACAGTTGATAGCGATAATTACCCTATATCTGATTCTTTCAATAGGTCTATATTTCTTTTAATACCAATTTCCCAATTAGTGAGTGCATAAACCGCGTCAACAAGATAGCGATAAGCCCTGCAAGTGAAAGTTTATGAACTCCTTCATTCGGAAACTGGTATTACTGGAACTATTTGAGCATACCCATACTTTGACCCGTCCTGGGGAATGACTCGGTGTCAGTCCACTTTAGAGAGGGTTAAATCGGTATCAGAGTGGGTTCAGTTGACATTCGGTTAATGGTCTGTGGGTTACGTAAGAAAGTGGGGAAAACCTTAAGATCACAATTGTCTTACCCTTGTTCCTACTTCTCATCGGAAACCGATGGTTAGAACTTAGATATGGTAGGGGGATCATGATCGGACATAGTTAGATAAACATCAGTAAAGTCAGAAAGGCCAGTAATACCAGTAGACATATATAAAAGGGTGTGAAATTGTGAATTCTGGGTTAAGTCTCAAGAAACACTATATCTTACGTTTGCCAAATCCAATGCGAAATTTCGCTTTCCTCTCTATGGTCAACGTCTCAACCATATGCTCTTAAATAATCCCAAGCAAGGTAATAGTTTGTCCAGATAACGTCGCAGACGACATTCGTTTGAGGGTATAAAGAAAAGCCCGCTGATTCACAGAAACGAACCAGCGAGCTTAACCTTGGCTCCAGCATACAGAGGTAAGACAGAATCAAAATAACCCAGCGATATCTGCTTATTGACACATCCCGTCCTTTGGCTAGGATAATTCCCTGAGAATCTGCGCTGCCGTGTAAACACTCCCTAAATCTCCACACGTTCGTATGGGAGCCCTCGGTGCCGAAGGTTTACTTCTCAAGGAACTCAACCACGGATTTATACTTTTCATGAATCATCTTCTTGTCGAACTCCCAGAACTCGTCCAGCATAGCCTGCTGCTCATCGGAGGAAAGATACTCCATGGCGTTGGGGAAAAACACCTTGTCTTCTTTCTCGATATGCTTCGGGTAGAACTCAGCCAGCGTTTGAAGTTCGGCGGCGATGACCCGAAGCATACCTTCGTCACCTTTTCTATAACGGTTGTTGGCCTCAGCAAGTTCGCCCGTGGTCTTGCGTGCGAAAACGTGCTCTTGAACTAGCTCATCCATGACCTGCCGATCAGCTTCTTTCATCTGTTTATCGCCGAGGTCACGGAACAAAATGTCCTCTTCTTTCCCGTGATGCGTGCGGTCTGCGTATACACGGATGAAATCAACAGCGGTATCGATGAACAAAGGATCTGTTCCGTGCGATACCTGGATATGCTGCAACTCTTTTTCAATCAGTGCAATCATTCTCTCTATCAATCTGTGCTCGATCATCAGGGGACCCCGTGGTTGCATGGCCATTATCTTCTCCTTTATACTTACCCAAATTACATACTATACTGAAACTCCGTGCATGATATTCTTTACCTCCCAAAAGACACAAAAACCCTGTCCACCTTCCGCTGACAGGACTAATTATAAACGCATACAGGCCCTCCATTGATTAGAGTGGAACTCCTAAGAACGGTCCCATATAGAAGTAGCATTGAGAACCTTCCCTGAGCTATAGAATTAATATACATGTAGAATAAAATATGTCAAGCTTGGTTTATTGGAATGAATTTAGAGGAGGATAGAAGAGAGAGCCTTGTTCGATCAGAGAGGACCTTATGCAGCGCTTTCAGGGCTATCCCGCCCCATAAAATGTTACCAAAATGTTACCAAAAACTGGCAAAAATCGGTAGATTTAGGGGTAAAACTGATAAATTCTTCAGCTCCACCCCTACAAATGCAAAAGCGGTAAACCCTTTATTTATCAATGTTTACCGCTCTAAAAAACTGGTCGGGGTGGTCGGATTTGAACCGACGGCCCCCTGCTCCCAAAGCAGGTGCGCTATCCGGGCTGCGCTACACCCCGACTGAAAAAGCTCGATCGTTCTATCAGCAAATTTTATGCAACAGTAAAATACAAAATAAACGGCCTAACCGCAAAGGAAAAATCAGCCCATCGGATTGCTCGGAATCAGAGTTCTCGAACATTTGTGGAAGACTTATACCAATTTCCCAATTGGCGAGTGCATAAACCGCATCAACAAAATGGCTATAAGCCCTGAGAGCAATAATTTATGAACTTCTTCATTCGGAAAATGGTATTATCTATACTTGCCAGAAACAGGGTCTTCATTCAGCATCCCGTTTAAGCATCTCCTTCAATTTCAGGAGCGCCCTTCTACGGTGGCTTACGCTATTCTTCAGTTCGGCGCTGGCCTCAGCAAAGGTTATCCCGAGATCGCGGGATATGAAGACAGGATCATACCCGAAGCCGCCGGACCCACGGGGATGATCAGCTATCCTCCCATCGCAGCTCCCCTCGGCTGTGATGACCTCGCCATCCGGAAGAGCCAGTGCCACAGCACACCGGAACCTGGCTACCCTTTCATCTTCAGGCACTCCCTCGAGGAGCGAGAGAAGCTTCTCATATCTATCGACATCGGAGGCATCCGGCCCGGCGAAACGTGAGGAGTGAACTCCGGGAGCTCCGCTAAGCCTGTCAACCTCGAGGCCCGAATCATCGGCCAGTGCCGGGAGCCCGGCATGTGACGAGATCTCTCTGGCCTTTTTGACTGCGTTATCGAGAAAGGTCTTACCATCTTCCTCGACTTCGGGGATCGGCCCGAGATCATTGAAGGTTAGAAATTCGATCCCGAGGTTTCCCAGGATCTCCTTTACCTCTCTGATTTTGCCTTTGTTACGGGTCGCAAGCACAATCTTTTCGGGAATACTGTGCATAATATTAAACTCATGACATTTTACGTTCTATAGAGTTTTTCAGAGAGCCCAGCCAGGGCGTTTCCACGCTGTGATGACAGAGGGGAAGGCAATTAGCATTAGATGACCTTGAGGGCAGTTTCTTCCAAAAGCAAATCCGGGCCTACGCTTCCATAATTTCCAGTCCGAGTACTTTCCTCTGTATCTGTATAAGCTCATCTATGCCGTACTTGGCAACTTCGAGCATTTTCCCAAGGTCCTTCTCCGAGAACGGTTCCCCTTCGGCCGTGCCCTGTATCTCAACTATCCTACCCGCATCAGTCATCACAATGTTCATGTCGACATCGGCCTGAGAATCTTCCTCGTAGCAGAGGTCCAGGAATATCTCCTCCTCAACCATACCGACGCTCACAGCCGCGACCAGACCTTTCATCAGGCTGTCATATATAATGCCGTTCTTCCTTAGAAGCTTCACCGCCTCGTGCAGGGCCACATATCCACCGGTTATCGATGCGGTCCTCGTGCCACCATCCGCCTGTAGCACATCGCAGTCGATTATGATCGTCCTCTCCCCGAGCATCTTCAGGTCGATCACACTCCTCAGGGACCTTCCTATAAGCCTCTGGATCTCCTGCGTCCTTCCCCTGATATTTCCCCTGACAGATTCACGTGGAATCCTCGTCTCTGTGGACCTTGGGAGCATTCCGTACTCCGCCGTAACCCATCCCTCTCCGCTACCTTTCAGGAAGGGAGGAACGTTTCCCTCAATACTTGCAGAGCAGATCACCTTTGTCTTACCCATCTCTATGATTGCTGAGCCCTCAGCATGGGCGAGGAAACCCTTCGTTATCTTAGTCTGTCTCAATTCCCCCGGTACTCTTCCGTCTTTTCTCAGGCGCAAGGTTCACCTCCCTCTCTGATCTTATCTGAAGTTTAGATCGATTCCGGATCTCTCCCACCTCGCCCTCACACGCACCGTATCTGGGTAGAGCACAAACCTCTCAGATTGCAAAAATGGATAGGGGTTTCCGTAGCTTAGATTCCCGTCTTTGTCTATATCCTCGAAAGCCGATATCAGATACTCTCCCTGAGGAACCTCCACAGAGTAGGGTCCCGATGAAGGGGCTTCCAACCTGAAAAGGCCTTTCTTTTGCGAGATCTCTTTAAGCTCCATCACGAAAGGCCCGCCGCCGGCGCTGGCGGATATAACTCCAGATACAGAGCCGAGCTCCTCAGATGCCGCTATCCTGAATGAGAAGCTGAAGCTCTCCTTCATGGAGTTGCCTGCCGGATCGGAGAATTTGTCGCCGTCAACCGTAAGTTTAAACCACGAGCCCTTTTCGAACTTCCCTTCGGGCTCGAATACCAGACGATTCGGCCCTCCCCAGTATACTTTTACCGGGTGGGGCGGGCTGATACTGTAGGCCCTCACGGGATCTGCCATCGCCATTGCCTCACTGAAGATGACCTCCGGGCTCGTCCGGGGGACAACCAGGGTGGAGCTATCCGGCGGAACCGTTACGACGACTTTCGGGGCGGTTGTATCCGGATCGGAACTCCCGAAGAATACCAAGCTGGCGGGCTGAAGGGCGTTCCCCGAGAGGTCCTCTCCTTCGAGCAGGTCCAGCGAGTACTTTTCACCTGAAATCTGATTCCCGGTAAGGATAAAAATCCTCTTCATATCGAGTGGATCCTCATATATCGATACGACCTTAAGGCTTTCGCCGTCGGAGATATGAACCTTCAGAGCTTCAAGGTTGAGCCTTTCATTGAACTTGAGGGATACGTGGTTCATATCCGTCGGCCCAACTGTGGACAGCGACGGGGGCGTTGTATCCCTGATGGCGAGAGCCATGTCGTTCAAGGTAACGCTGTCCCTGCCGGCTGCGAGGTGAACATCCCCCGAGCAAACACCTATCGGTTCCCGCTCCGGTGTATATGAGCCGTTCCGGTCCTTGTCGCGGAACGAGAATAGTCGGTATTCGCCACGGGAAAGGTAGTCGAATTCATACCTTCCGGACTTATCGGCCTGCGTGATATAGTCGGGACCTTCGGATGAAGGATCGGGAGAGCTCCTTTCATCGGATATGATATATGCCCAGACCTGTGTGCCTCCGGCACCGGAAAGGTTCTCTATGCTTCGACCTCTGATCTGGCCCGTGTTTATGGAGTCGCCTGTGGAAAACGCGAAGCGGTAGGAACTGCCGAGCGTGTTGCCGCGCCGGTCCGAGGCGTTTGCCCCGACGGTTACCCCGTCCCATATAACCATGCTCTCAAGATAGGC
>CAZTBA010000352.1:0-6553 GCA_964611725.1 uncultured bacterium | reverse complement strand
ACCCCGATCATGTTCTCCGCAATGTCGTACGGATCTATAAGCTATAATGCCTGCCTCTCCCTCGCAAGGGCGGCTCAACAGATCGGAACGTTCTATAACACCGGCGAAGGGGGTCTCCACAAGTTCCTGTATAAATATGGGGCAAACACCATAGTCCAGGTAGCATCGGGCAGATTCGGTGTCCACAAAGATTACCTGGAGGTAGCAGCAGCGGTCGAGATAAAGATCGGACAGGGGGCAAAGCCGGGCATCGGAGGGCATCTCCCCGGAGAGAAGGTCACCGATGAAATATCCGAGACCAGGATGATCCCCGTCGGGACTGACGCCCTCTCACCTGCTCCGCACCACGATATATATTCTATTGAGGACCTTAAACAGCTTATCTACGCCCTGAAAGAGGCGACAAACTATGAAAAGCCGATCTCGGTCAAGGTCGCAGCAGTCCACAATGTGGCCCCGATAGCCAGTGGCATAGTCCGGGCTGGAGCGGACATAATAGCGGTAGATGGATTCAGAGGTGGAACCGGTGCAGCTCCTACCATGATACGCGATAATGTCGGGATTCCCATAGAACTTGCGCTTGCTGCTATCGATACCCGTCTTCGGGAAGAAGGTATAAGGAACCAGGCATCAATCGTTGTGGGAGGTGGCTTCAGGAACAGCGCTGATATAATCAAAGCGATAGCGCTTGGGGCGGACGCAGTATACATAGCGACCTCGGCACTTGTGGCGATGGGTTGCCACCTTTGCCAGAAATGTTATACCGGCAAATGCAACTGGGGTATAGCTACGCAGGACCCCTACATCACAAAGAGGCTCAACCCTGAGATAGCCACGAGGAGGCTTGTAAACCTGATAAGGGCCTGGTCCCTCGAGATAAAGGAGATGCTTGGGGGAATGGGAATAAACGCCATCGAGAGCCTGAGGGGGAACAAGGAGCACCTGAGGGGGGTCGGGCTGACCGATTCCGAGCTGAGAATTCTCGGCATAAAGCCTGCCGGAGATGCCTGGTAGGAGGAAACATGAAGAGGATCTATATAAAAGAGGAATACTGCATCGGATGCAGGCTCTGCGAGATCCATTGCCTGGTGCAGCACTCTAAATCGAAGAAGATAATTAAAGCTTTCAAAGAGGAGTTTCCAAAGGCCCTCCCAAAGGTCCTCGTAGAGGAACTCGAGTACCTGTCCTTCGCCATCCAATGCCGCCATTGCGAGGAGGCAAGTTGTATAGATGCCTGCATAACTGGAGCAATGTATCGGGACGAAGAGACCGGAGCGGTCCTGTGCGACACGGATAAGTGCGTAGGATGCTGGATGTGCATAATGGTGTGTCCGTTCGGAGTTATAAGCAGGGATCTGAGTGGTAAGAAAATAGCCTCGAAATGCGACCTATGTCATGGGGAAGAAATACCAGTATGTGTTAAGAATTGCCCGAACGAAGCCCTGACCTTCGAAGAGGAAAAGTGATACTCATTTTAGTTGATTATGAGACTATTTCTTCTTTCCATGAAAAGTGGCTACGATTGAGTCTTTTCTGCTAAGCTTTCAGAATTCAGCTATCGGCAAACACTGAAAGCTGATGGCTGAACGCTTAATTTTTCGGATTAGTATCATTTTCAGGTAAAGAAGGTATAATATGAGCTACACGATAATCGGAAACTCCGCGGCTGCGATCGGTGCCATAGAGGCCATAAGGGAGTACGACGCCACCGGGAAAATCAAGGTGATATCCGACGAGCCCTTCTATGCCTATTCCCGTCCACTAATATCCTACCTCCTCGGGGGGATGGTCAATGAAGGGAAAATGCTGTATCGGGACCCCGAGTTTTACGGGAAAAAGGGTGTTGAGCTCCTCCTGAAACGAAAGGTAATCTGCATCGATACATCGGAGAGGAAACTCCTGTTCGAAGATGGCGATAAGCTCTCATTTGATAAGCTACTTATAGCAACTGGCGGGGTACCGATAGTCCCGGATATCCCCGGAAGAGATCTAAGGGGTGTTTTTACCTTCACTAAATGGAGCGATGCAAAGGAGATCAAAAGGTTCATTAAAAGAAATTCCGTTCAGAATGCACTTGTGGTAGGGGGAGGTCTTATTGGCCTCAAGTCGGTCGAAGCACTCATGAAGCTTGGGATGAAGATAACGGTCGTGGAGCTTGCCGACAGGATACTGAGTTCCACCTTCGACGGTACTGCATCCCGCATTCTAGAGGAGAAACTCAGGGAAAGTGATGTTGAGATCGTAACGGAAAACACAGTCCAAGAGATAAGAGGTTACAGGTCGAAAGTCAGAAACGCCCTCCTCAGGGATGGGCGTGAGGTGTCGGCCGACATAGTGATATTCGCTATAGGAGTGAGGCCGAACATCCCGGAGATGGTCGGACCGGGAATAGAGATAAACCGTGGAATATCCGTTGATAAACATATGCGGACGAGCCTTGAGGACATATACGCTGCCGGCGATGTCGCCGAGGCTACCGAGGTAGTCACAGGTGGAAAGCGCGTAATAGCCATATGGCCGAACGCATACAGGCAGGGGAAGATAGCTGGCTACAATATGGTCGGTCTGGGAAAAGAGTATGCCGGAAGCCTGGCAATGAACTCTGTGGAACTTTGTGGGATTCCGACGATTTCAGCCGGTTTCACAGAGACTGATGGAGAGGGCTATGAGATCCTCAAGAGCTACGATAAGGAGACGCTCTCTTACAGAAAGATCGTCATGAAGAACAACAGGATCGTCGGCTTTGTCTTCGTCAACAGGATCGAAAGGGCAGGGATATTTACGGAGCTTACAAGCAGCAGAGTTGACGTCTCAAGTTTCAAAGATAACCTTCTGAAGGAGGATTTCGGTCTGATACTCCTTCCGAAGGAATTCAGGAAACATCTAGTATCCGGACCAGGGATAGAAGTATGAAGATAGATGCTAAGGGAATGCATTACAGGGATCTGAATCGGGAGATTCGCTCTGCCGTAGAAAATGGCTCGAGGAGAATCGTACTCGATAATGTTAATGGACAGAGATATATAGGCTGCGGGATTAAGGCAAAGGTGAATATTATAATAAACGGAGTGCCCGGAAGCGATCTTGCAGCCTTTATGGATGGTCCCTCGGTGATAGTGAACGGGAATGCCCAGGACGGGGTCGCAAACACTATGAATACTGGAAAGGTCGTCATCCACGGGAATGCTGGCGATATAACCGGCTATGCCATGCGCGGGGGTAGAGTATACGTGAAAGGGGATATAGGCTACAGGGTCGGAATAAATATGAAATCGTTCAAGAATTCTTACCCTGTCATAATAGCAGGAGGAGTCGCCGGGGATTTCCTTGGGGAGTATATGGCGGGCGGGATCCTGGTCGTCCTCGGCCTTGACAGAGAAGCCTCAGATGGCCGAATCGTTGGGAACTATGTCGGCACCGGCATGCATGGCGGCACAATATATATCCGCGGAGAGGTCGAAGAATATCAGCTCGGTGAGGAAGTCGGGATAGTGGAACCGGACCCGAAAGAAATACGGATTCTGAGAAAGCACCTGAAGGAATATTGCAGGGATTTCTCCATAGATTTCGATGGACTCCTCTCAGAGAGTTTCATCAGACTTGCCCCTGTCACACACAGGCCCTATGGGAATCTGTATGCGTATTAGCGGAAAACCTTGTGCAGAATCTCCCTTCATGTGAAGGAAGATCTATCAGGCGATATCCACATCCTGTTTGCTCTCATGCGCCATTTTGATCTTAGCTTTAATCCTTTATTAGCGGAAAACCTTGTGCAGAATCTCCCTTCATGTGAAGGAAGATCTATCAGGCGATATCCACATCCTGTTTGCTCTCATGCGCCATTTTGATCTTAGCTTTAATCCTTTCTTGTATATATCTTTTTTGCTCCTCATAGTTCATATTCATGAATTCCTTGCCCAACTTATCCCTGATTTCGCGCATCATTTTCACAGCATCGAGTTTCTTTTCACTCTTCATAAGCTATCATCCCCCTTTACTATCCAGAGGACATACGCTCCTAACCTCGCTTCCCAGTTTCTAATGCTTTCAAAAACTCCTTCCAGAGCTTATCTTTCGGAATGCCCCTGTCGATGAAATCCCACGGGAAACTCTCTTCCTCACCTCTCCAGCGACCCACATAGAAATCGGGGTCTACCCCGGCATCCCTGAACGCCCTCTCCCAGCTTACATTCTTGATTGCTTTTGCACAGACAGCCCTTCCAACCCTTCTGTCGCCCATTGAGAGGACACCCTGGGCAATTCCGAACCGGGGGCTTGAGGCGACAAATTCTACCCCGGAGACTTTGGAGAAGAATTTCCTGAGAACTGAGATCCTCCTTTTGAGTTCTTTTACATCGGGCATAGGGCACCACTGGAAAGGGGTTCCGGCCTTTGGGACAAAAGGGTTGGCGCTGACCGTGACCTTCATGCCTTTCCTCACCATGAAGGCATCCCTTATCTTGAGGGCAAGCTCTGTTATGGCCTCCACATCCTCCATATCCTCAAAGGGAAGCCCGATCATAAAGTAGAGCTTCAGGTTTCTAATCCCCTCCTCTGAGGCCATCCTGACAGCATCAAGCAGCTTCCTCTCATCCAGGGGCTTACCTATAGCCCTCCTCAGGCGACCCGTCCCGGACTCGGGGGCTATTGTTAAAGTCTTGACTCCGCCTTTTACGAGCGCTCTCAAGAGCTCAGTTGTCAGCTTATCGGCCCTGAAGGACGAGGCAGTTATCTCAAAACCTTCATTTACGAGCTCGCTGCAGAGCTCAGCAAAACCCGGATAATCGGATATCGCTGCACCCACAAGCCCTATCCTCCCAAATTTCTTCCCTTTCGATCTTGCGATATCCAATATGGCTTCAGGTAACCTTTTCCTCGGGGGTCTGTAGGCGTGGCTCGCGGCGCAGAATCGGCACATTCGCCCACATCCGCGGCCTACCTCAATAAGGAAAGTCCTGCCGAAATGTCCCAGCCCGGTCACTATAGATGATGCTGTCACCTTCTGCGAAATATCACTAACGTAGCTCTTTACAACCCTGTGGGAATGGCCAGGCGGTGAGAAATCGTCATCCCCCCTTTCAGGGACATAGATGCCATCTATTTCGGAAAGTGCCCTCAGGGTTTCATCCTTCGCGCATCCCGTTTGTATGAACCCCCGTAGCTTTCCGAAGACTTCCGGGACCGTCCTTTCACCCTCTCCCACGAAGAAGAGATCCGCGAAAGGTGCCAGAGGCTCAGGGTTGAGAAAGGCACATATGCCCCCGACGAAAACGAGCGGCCGCCCCCGCTCCGACGCAAGTGCGGGAACGCCGCTCGTCTCAAGGATCTCAACGATATTTGGATAATCAAGTTCGAAGGAAACTGAAAAGGCAGCTATATCGAAATCAGAGATCGGTCTTCCACTCTCGACCGACACCAAGGAGCCATCATTATCCCTCAGGTCGTAGAACCCCCGCTCACAGTTAACCCCGTCAATACGGCCAAGTATGGAGTGAACCTCCTGGAATCCGAGGTTGGAAATTCCAGCTTCGTATGAGTTCGGGTATATGATGGCCACGGATACAGCTTTCGAAATTCTGGTAACACGGTCCAGATCTGGACAGACCAAATCTTCAAGGGAAAGTATCTCCTTTCTTTTCTGATCCGGAGTTCGGTGCATTGAAATCGCTTACTCCATCTGCTTCCTCAGGAAGGTTGGGTATTCGAGATCATCGGGTATGAGCGAGCGCACCCTTCCCTTCTCGACCACCACTTGCTCCCTCGATTCCTCTTTGGCCTTCCTCATAAATGCTGGAATCTCAGAGCGGTCGATACTCTTTCTTGAGACATCGGACACTACGCTCGGTTCAGCTATATCCTGGATGCGGGGACTTCTCCCCGATCCGTTGAGACCCGTTGCTATAACGGTAACCCTCAGTTCATCACCGAGCTTTTCGTCCACAACTGCGCCTAATATTATGCTAGCATCCTCCCCGGCAGCCTCGTTTATTATGCTGGTGGCATCGCTAACCTCGTGAAGTGTCATCGTGAGCCCGCCGCTTATGTTGACGAGAACACCCCTCGCCCCCGAGATCGAGACGTTCTCAAGGAGTGGGCTTGATATTGCAGCCTGGGCTGACTCGGCAGCGCGGTTGTCACCTCTGGCTGAGCCGGTCCCCATAAGGGCATCCCCCATCTCAGACATAACGGTTTTTATATCGTTGAAATCAAGGTTTATGAGACCCGGGATAGTTATAAGGTCCGATATACCTTTAGTCGCCTTAAGGAGGATTTCATCGGCCACCTTGAAGGCATCAACGAGGGGCACGTCCTTGGAGACTATCTCCAGGAGGCGCTGGTTAGGGATGACTATAAGGGTATCGACCTTCCCTTTCAGCTCAGCTATACCCTGTTCAGCGTAGGTCATCCTCCGCTGTCCCTCAAAATGGAATGGTCTGGTTACGACACCAACTGTGAGTGCGCCAGCCTCCTTAGCTACCTCCGCTATGATAGGGGCGGCCCCCGTTCCGGTGCCCCCGCCCATACCAGCGGTGACGAACACCATATCAGAGTC
>CAZTBA010000351.1:0-6554 GCA_964611725.1 uncultured bacterium | reverse complement strand
ACCGTCTAATTCTGCGGCAGCGTCAGATGAGTATACGAGACAGGTGGTAAGGGGACCTACTTAGGTGTGGAAGCCTTTCCCGAGCTCTGGGTTAACCTAGGACCAGGTATCACGGCTGCCTACCTTGGATGCCCCCCTCAAATAGAGGAAGATACGGTATGGTTTGAAGCCCTGGAAGCCAGATCCTGGGATAATATTCTAAACCTTAAATTGGATCCTGAGAATAAATGGTGGAAGATAACTAAGGACATTACCTCTCAAACCGCGGAATATGGCAGAGGTAAATTTTCTGTGGGGATAACAGACCTGAATGCGGTATTGAATATCCTTGGTTCGCTGCGAGGCACGGAAAGGCTTCTGATGGACCTTATAGACCACCCTGAGGAGGTAAAGGAAGCCTGCTCCCTTATAACAGATGTCTGGTTTGCGTGTTACGATGAACTATTGGAGATAACCCAAAGGTATATGTCCGGGGCTTCCACCTGGATGGGTATATGGTTTCCGGGGAGAGGGTCCGATGTCCAGTGTGATTTTTCGGCGATGATATCTCCGGAAATGTTCGAGGAATTTGTCGTACCGCATCTTCAGGAACAGTGCCGAAGGCTCGACTACAGCATCTATCACTGGGACGGTCCCGGACAGATTCCTCATCTGGATCTTCTGCTGGACATACCTGAGTTGAATGGTATCCAGTGGACTCCCGGTTCAGGCAATCCCGAAACGGGTTCGCCGAAATGGTTCGACTTATACAAACGGATACAGGAAAAAGGCAAGCTCCTTGTGCTGCTGGGTGTAGCGAAAGAGGATATCGAGGGTGTGATCGGAGAGCTTTCTCCTGAAGGAATTCTAATCAGCACAAGCTGTGATTCAGAAGATGAAGCAAGGGATCTTTTGCGAAAGGTGGAACGGTGGACTAAGGCTCGCTGAGAAAGCGGATTCGATTGTTCCGAATGGGGAGGTTCACCCGGTTTCCTGGCTATCACGCCGCTTGACATCGTCCCTGCAATCCCTTAAATTTCCGATGTTCCCCTGTAACTGAAGAAGATCGGGTGTACTGTACAAGGGGCTTTCTATGATCCGGGAGCTTATCCATTACGGCCTGATAGCTTTCTCCTCTCTTTTCGCAATTGTCGATCCGCTTGGAAACACTTCTGTCTTCATGACCCTCACCGCGAATAACTCGCTCGAAAGGAAGATAAACATAGCTAAAAGGGCATCTCTGACGTCGTTCCTGGTGATGATGCTCTTTGCCGTCGCGGGGAGGCTGATCTTTCAGGTATTCGGTATAACCATAGGGGCGTTCCAGATAGCCGGAGGCATCATCCTATTCAGGATCTCGATGAACATGCTTGCCGCAAGGAAATCGCGTGAGACACAGACGGATGAGGAGATCGAGGATGCTGTCGATAAGGAGGATGTCGCCATAATCCCGCTTGCGATACCTATGATGAGCGGTCCTGGTGCCATAACAACGGTAATTATGCTTATGGGACGTGCCTGGAGTATATGGCATATCCTCGTGCTTTTCTGTTGTATCTCAGCTGTCTGCTTTACAGCCTACCTTATACTCCGTATATCATCGAGGATAGTTAAGTTTATGGGCCGCACGGGACTCAACACAATGACCCGTGTTATGGGACTCCTGCTCGCAGTCATCTCCGTGCAGTTTGTTATAAACGGTATCAAAAGCACCATACCTGAAATAATGGACGCTATGCAGGGATTACAAGGATGAACTTGAGCTGTTAGCTTTTGAGTTCGCTCAAAGATGGGAGGTGATTTCACAACATGCCCGCAACTGAATACAAGCCCTTTACCCTCCTTTATCCTCCCAAAATAATTTTCGGATGCGGGAAACTCTCGGATCTCGGCAAGGAGGTCAGGGCCTTCGGGAAAGAGGTTCTACTTGTTACGGGGCGTTCTGCGATAAGGAAATCGGGAACTCTCGACAGGGCGCTCGACATCCTGAAATCTTCCGGAGTGGACGCCGTGCTTTTCGAGAAAATCGAGAGCGATCCATCGCTTAAAACGGTTGACGAGGGGACGAAGCTTGCCAGGGATGAAAAATGCGACGCTGTCATAGGAATCGGAGGTGGGAGCCCGATAGATGCTGCCAAGGCGATAGCTTCTATGGCGAAGCAGCCCGCGACGATATGGGATTACCACGCCGGGAGGGAGGTAGAAAGGGAAGGCCTACCGTTTATAGCGGTCCCGACCACCGCCGGAACGGGAGCGGAGATCACCAAAAACGCTGTCCTGAGCGATACCGTCAAGCTCGTAAAAAAGAGTGTCAGGAGCCCCTTTATGGTGGCCAAAGTCGCCATCGTCGATCCCGAGCTTACCCTGTCTCTGCCCCCGGATGTCACGGCGTATACCGGAATGGATGCCCTTACCCAGGCGATAGAATCCTACGTGACGAAGTCATCCAACCCTTTCACCGAGAACCTCGCCCTCAGGGCGATAGAGCTCATATACCACAACCTGCCCGACGCTGTGAGGTGTGGTGATGATATCCGGATCAGGGAAAAGGTGGCCCTCGGAAGCCTGCTTTCTGCGATGGCTTTCTCGAACTCCGGCCTCGGCGCCGTGCACGGGCTTGCCCATCCGATCGGAGTAAGGTTCAAGGTTCCGCATGGCCTCGCCTGTGCCGTGCTCCTTCCTCATGTAATGGAGCTTAATACAGAGGCGAAGCCCGGCAAATTTGACGATATAGCAGCGGTAATTGGTTGTGGAAAGGCAGAGGAGACGCCGGGTGCTATAAGGGAACTCCTTAAAACGATCGGTATACCGGATAATTTCAGGGATCGCGGAATCTCGGAGGATGACCTCCCAACTATAATAGCCGGTTCCAAAAGCAGCAGCATGAGCAAGAATCCGAGGGCATTGAGCGATCAGGAGATCGAGGAGTTGATGCAAAAGGTTATGTGAACCTCTAACAGGAGTAGAATCTCATGGAGAGGGTAAGCGAGAAGGACAAGGAGTTCCGCGGAGGAGACTGGGGTGTAAAATACCTGTTTCGAGGACCGAAGATCGACTGGGGGATAATCTACCTGAAACCGGGACAGGAGATGGGTGGACATGGACACAGGGAAGTGGAAGAGACCTTCTATGTCATCCAGGGAAGGCCGAAGTTTCTTGTAGACGGCAAGGAATATCAAGCTGAAGGGGGAGATGTCTTCAGGATCGAGCCCTTCGAGAAACATGATATCGTAAACGATGGCCCTGAGCCGGCTAAGGTCATATTCATAAAGTGCCCTTACCTCCCGGATGACAAGATATAGGTATGTAGATCGATGCATAATTTTAGAGAGTCCTGGCATAATAGTTTAAAGGAGTTCTACAGTTGATTATGCAAAGAGGGGAGCTGCAATGAAGAACTTGACTGCAAAGGATGTCATGAATACACGCATCGTTTCGGTGTCAGCTACTTGGAAAATCGACAAATTGGCTCAGTTTTTCATTGATCAATCAATAAGTGGTGCACCTGTTAAGGACAAGAACGGTAAGCTGGTCGGAGTCGTATCCGTCACGGATATTGTCCGTGCAAAATCAGAACTCAGTATCGATTCTCCGGACGACTATTACTTGTACAGTTGGGAAAATAGACTTACTAAAGACGACCTAACGTCCTTTCATTTGGGGGAAAGGAACTTGATGGTGCAGGATATAATGACGCCGCTTCTCTTCCATGTTGATGAGGACGCTTCGATCCAGGAGGTTGCCGATTTTATGGTCAAGAATCGCATCCATCGGGTGTTTGTCACGCGCGATGAAAGAATAGCGGGAATTGTCACGACCATTGATATGCTCAAAGTCATTAGGGACATGTGACCGCTCATTGTACGGCGAGAGCGGAGAAAGGAGAGATCGGTGAGTGAAGGGTCATTGTTGATAGAACAGCCGAAGGGGTCGAAAAAGGACTTTTGGCCACTAATCATTTTGAAATTTACCTTGTTTTGCTCGAACTTTGATGAAAAGCAGAAGAACCGATTTCGGAGCCGGTTAATATTTGCATTCACTCTCGTATTTTCGATATCCGGAATTGCCACAGGTGCTGAACACGGGAGGGTCGCCACAATAGGCAGTGGTGAGAACTCGATAGATGTCATATACCTCTGGGGAAATCCTTACGATATGGGCTACGCCCACGGAAGCATGCTCAAGGAAAAAGTCAGGTCCTTTTTCGATGTCTTTACAGATGCGATGAAAAACCTGGGTGGAGTCTCGGATGAAGAGCTCGATCGCGTGTATGGCCTTATGGAGCCTTACATACCGGAGGAGTATAAGGAGGAGATGAGGGGCCTCGCCGATGGAGCAGATGTTCCGCTCGATCTTGTCCATAGGGTTCATATTATACCCGACCTCTCGGAATTCCACTGTACCTTCTTCGCTGCCTGGGACAGTGCAACTAAAGATGGTAAGCTATACCAGATAAGGGCGCTCGACTATGAGATGAGAGCGCATATCCAGGATTACCCCGCGATCATAATCTATGATCCCGAAGGTGGTATACCGTTCGCCAATATCGGCTGGGTTGGCTTCATAGGGGTCGTTTCCGGTATAAGCTCAGCCCATATAGCCGTGAGCGAGATAGGGGAGAGCTTTGGCGATGAACACGAGACTCTCGAAGGAGAGCCGATGCCGTTTCTCCTGCGAGATATCCTCCAGAAAGACGACAGCCTCGATAAGGCGGTCGAAAGGATAAAAAACGCCAACAGAACGAGCTCTTACCTGTATTGCGTCGGAGATGCCGAACTCGGAGAGGCGAGATCCTTTGAGACCGCCGCTGATTTCTGCAAAGTATACGATGATTCGAGCCTTCCTTTAGATAGGATAGAAGATGTAGTCTATACCTCGATGGGAATGGACAGCGGGTGGAATTCCAAAGTGTACAACTTCCTGAATCCGAAACATCGCCATATAGATGCGGACGTGGCTATGGATCTTATGAAGACGCTCGGAACGGGGAACCTCCACTCGGTTGCCTATAACGTAACCGACCTCGAAATATGGGTGGCGAACGCCGGAAAGGATAGGACTCCGGGATTCAACAGAGAGTTCGTTTACCTCGACCTCAAGGGGGCCTTCGAATCCTTTGAGATTTCCGACACTGGTATAGAGTGCGGGTTCCTCCCACTTCCCACCAGTGTCTCCCTGGGGAATTTCCCAAACCCTTTTAGCTCGGAGACGAAGATAAAATATACCGGCACAGGTTCGGATTTTTTGGACTTTTCGATCTATAATCCCCTCGGACGGAAAGTGAGGACTATGCTGGATGAGACTCTGGACTCTGGAACCTGTAACATGGTCTGGGACGGCAGGGACGACAGGGGAAATGAAGTCGGGAACGGAGTTTATATCTTCACGCTGATGACCGACGGAGGTGCGATATCACATAAAGCTATCCTCTTGAGATAGCAGGTACCGGGAAGCCGCAAAAGCATTTCGAAGATTGCTTGGCTTTCTGCTCAGTTAGATGTTCAAATGCTCATGCTCGAACGGGTTATAACTTCAGTGCACGTCTTCCTGCCTTATCTTGACTTTTCATGCGTATGGTATTATAATTTTTTAAACCCCGTTGTATGAAGAGGAAACTGACCTTGTTCATCTCCATAGCTACATAAGCTTGGATTTCAAGCATTGAATAGGTTTGTCTTCTTCGATCAAGCGGGAGTCGATTTGGCCAACCTTAGTTGATTTAAGTTCCTGAAAAGGAGGGAATTATGAGGACTATGGCATCCATTATGTGGTTACAGATTCTGGCACTTTTCCTTGTTTTCGTGATGCCATCCCCTGTACTGATTATGGCCGGAGAACCTGATTCTAAGTTGGTGAGCACAGAGTGGTTGGAGGCGAACCTGGCGAAGGAAAATCTGAGGATAATAGATATTCGGGGAAGTGTAGGGGATTACTGGCAGGGGCATATCCCCGGAGCGATTTATTTCAGCCCGGAAGCAATGAGGTTGGCTGATCACGGTGTACCGGTAGTGCTCATGCCCCCTGAGGCATTAGCGATCATGCTGAGCAAAATGGGAGTGGATGAAAAGACTGTGGTTGTTGTCTATACTGAACAGGGCGACTACAAGGCTCCCTATCTGATATGGGCCCTTGATTATATGGGTCACCGCTCTTCCCTGGTGCTGGAAGGCGGATTTGGCAAGTGGAACAAGGAGAAACGCCCGGTTACACAGGACTATCCTGAGATCAAGCCGATCCAGTATCGTCTGCCATCTAAGCTCCATCATGAGGTCAGGGCAACGCTGGATGAGGTAAAGAAAATTGTGAACCGAGGAGGCGCCGTTCTGTTGGATGTCAGACCGGTTGAATTGTATACTGGGGAGAAAGGTCTGTGGAAGCGAAAAGGACATATCAAAGGGGCGATAAACCATTTCTGGGGTGACGACCTCAAGGAGGACGGCACCTGGAAGAGCAAGGAAGACCTGAAGAAAGCGTATGAGAAACTCGGGGCGACCCCCGACAAAACTATAATCGTATCGTGTGGACAGGGGCAGATGTCAGCTCACAGCTATTTCACCTTGAAGCATATCCTCGGT
>CAZTBA010000350.1:0-6609 GCA_964611725.1 uncultured bacterium | reverse complement strand
GTCTTTCTGGCTTCCCGGACAAATCGACGTCGCTCTGCCCGGGAAAGTCTCAACTTTATTGCAGCAGACATAACTGAGAACTCCTTCCTGTATCTAAATTTCTTCTCTTCAAGGAAGGATTTCTCCTCTGCTATGTCAAATTGTTTTTGACCACCTACTTAGAGTTAGCCGAAAGGTGATGAAAGGTTCCTATCATGAAGCATATGAGAACTGTAAAATTATCGTCAGCCTATGCTGAGGCAAGCGATAACTTGTGGTCGCTGGCCACTATCAAAGCCTCGGGGCTTTCTGCGGAACATGATGGTGCTTATATATTACCGATAAGTTGATATGAGAAGGAAAAGATGGACTTAAAAGAAAATAGGCGGTTTTTTATAAATCTGTTCCGTTCTTCTGATTTTCCAGGCCATGGTGTCCATGTCGATATTCCGGGGAAACTCGATGTAAATGTGCTTGCACAAGGTAACATCGAGGATCGAGCGCAGATGTATAAAAGGGCGTTCGAGTTTGATCTTGAATGTGCTGAGTTAATAGGGGACGACCGTGTCCCGATGTTGCATATCTGGTCCGGGACGGAGGTATTTGCGGCTGCATACGGTAGCCCGGTTTATAGACCAGAAAACGACATGCCATTTGCACTACCTGCGGTCCTTGACGCTGAGAGTACTGACAGGCTTGAGGAGCCTGATATAAATACTGGGCCTTTGGGCGAAATATTTGAACTTGCCGACCGCCTTGTTGATCTCTGTGGAAGTGGTCACCCTGTAAGGATATGTGATATCCAAAGCCCCTTTGATATCGCGGCTCTCATCTGGAAAAAAGAGGCTTTGCTGACAGCTTTAATTGAAAACCCCAGCGCTGTTCACAGGTTGCTACAGAAAGTTACTGACACACTAACCCGATTTGTGAAGGCGTTTCGGGAAAGATATGATGAAGTATGCCTGGTACACTGTCCTAACCTCTGGATGCCACTCGAATTTGGAATCTGCCTTTCCGAAGATGATGCAGGTTCTATATCAACAAAGCACTTCGAAAGGTTCTGTTTCCCCTACCTCCAGAAGCTATCTGATGAGTTCGGAGGTATTTCTCTCCATAGTTGTGCCCAAAGCCAACACCAATGGGATAACTTCCTAAAATTGCACTGCCTGCGTTACGTTAACTTGTATCACCCACCTACTTCTCTCGATGTGGCAATAGATAAATTCTCGGGCAAAGCCGTTCTCGTTCCCGGGGGCGATAATGGCCACAGATCTTATATCGATTTCGTCAAAGAATGCCTTGCCTTGGCGAAGCAGGATACCAGGTTTTATTTTATAACCCAGGCAGATGGTATTGATGAGGCAAGACATATCAAAAATGAGATAAAGCAGCTCTGTGGTAGGGATATCAAGTGATAAACTTCGTGAGACTTTACTTTTGACTTGGCTATCAATTCAACTGAACTCTGTAACAAGAACCCATTGACGGGAGGAAAACATGTTCAAGAGGATGATTATGGGCTCACCTTGGAGTACCGAGCCGGATCAGGTGGAAAGATATTGTGCCGAAGCAGAGAAGCTCGGTGTCACTTCGCTTATAGTAAACATACTCCCCGATCCTTTCCATCCTGAGTACCTTGCGGATCCAAGCAATAGATATGTGAATTTCGGTCTCTGGGGGCCATCACTGGACCAGTTTGTTGACAGCAGACTGAGCGAGGGTGTATATCCTAAGGAGCTTCTGGTCAGGAATCAGAACGCACTTTTGAAGATCGTGGAGATTGCCAGATCTCACGGTCTTAAGCCTATGTTTCTGTGTGGTGAGCCCCGTTTTCAACCTGAGAGGTTTTTCAAGAAATATCCCTACCTTCGAGGTCCGAGAGTGGACAACCCAGGTTCGGCATCTGTGGTCCCTCTGTATGCGCTCTGCACCGATCTTCCGGAGGTTCAGGAGCACTACAGAGAGCTTATGGGGAAGATTATGAAACTTGTCCCCGATATGGATGGGATAATCTTCTATAGTTTCGACAGTGGCACCGGTTTCTGCCATTCACCTTCACTTTATGCTGGTCCTAACGGTCCTCAGTTCTGTAAGAGCATCCCACCCGGGGAGAGGATGTACCGTTTCATAAAGCTTCTTCTGGAATCTGGTCAGGAGATCAACCCCGAATTCCGGGTACTTCTCTTTCATTATATCCGTGGTAAGGAGAGGGAAGAGACCCTGAAAACTACCCCTAAGGGTGTTAGCTCTATTGCTTTGGGCTACTTCGTGGCCGGTGGGTTTGAGGATTGTTACGCCATGTATCAGTATGGAATGAAGATCGATGAGGTGGGGTATGACCGTGCGCGTGAGGAGCGTAAGGATATGATGAAAAAGGATATCACTTTCTTACGTAGCCTCAGGAAAACTCCTGTAGCCACAAGTCAGTCACCTGTGGAAGAGTGGCTTAATCCCATGCGTACGCTCCCATATCCTTTCCAGACCCTTGAGATCATGGATATCCTCGATGAAATGGATACGGAAGAAGTCCTTTTCTATGGCCACTTTTCTGATCCTGCCTTAGTGCCTTATGAAGCAAACCGTAGAGCTATTCAGTGGTATCTAAAACATCCAAATGATTCTATTGAACAAACGGTTCGGTCTGTGGCGGAGGAGTGGGTGACCTTAGCTCATTCTGATCCTCTGATGGAGGCATGGCGCCTCTGCGATCGTGCATATCGTCAGCGTCCTCTTTGGGTCCACTCCTTCGGTTTCGGTCCTATAGTTCCGAGAGCTGGCGAAAAGGTGAAGGTCCCAAGATACGGTAGCCCTTTGGACGAAAGCTATCGCACTTGGATGCTTCGCCGCTATGAGAGCCATGTTTTCCCTCTTTTAAAGGAAGCCGATAAGCTTCTTTCAAAGGAGATAATAAATGCGAAAGGTAAAGCTCGCGGTTGCCTGGAGAGTCACAGGCTTCAGATCGGTGTTTTCTATCACTGGCAACGTAGCCAATATAACAGGCTGGAATCTGGCCGTTTTCTTGAACCTGGTATGGGTGATCCTGAGATAGAGCGGAGCATACCTGAGATTATCGATGATGAGATCCAGAATATCCAGGAGCTCATGGAACTGGCCCGCGGCCATGCGGTGGAACTTTTCACCATATATAGCAGAGAGGACATTTTTGGAGAAGATATGGAAAATAACATAGCTACTATGAAGGCACATCGGGACGACACCCCATATCCAAGGAAACTCATGTTCCCCCATAAACCTAGGACTTAGTTGAGATTCAATATATTTTGCCAAATGGATTATACAGCTTTCGAATACTGGGGATCCATTATTAGGAGGAAAACATGTTCAAGAAGATCATTATGGGCCCACCTTGGGGTACCGAGCCGGATCAGGTGGAAAGATATTGTGCTGAAGCAGAGAAGTTCGGTGCCACTTCACTTATAGTAAACATACTCCCCGATCCTTTCCATCCTGAGTACCTTGCGGATCCAAGCAATAGATATGTGAATTTCGGTCTCTGGGGGCCATCACTGGACCAGTTTGTTGACAGCAGACTGAGCGAGGGTGTATATCCTAAGGAGCTTCTGGTCAGGAATCAGAACGCACTTTTGAAGATCGTGGAGATTGCCAGATCTCACGGTCTTAAGCCTATGTTTCTGTGTGGTGAGCCCCGTTTTCAACCTGAGAGGTTTTTCAAGAAATATCCCTACCTTCGAGGTCCGAGAGTGGACAACCCAGGTTCGGCATCTGTGGTCCCTCTGTATGCGCTCTGCACCGATCTTCCGGAGGTTCAGGAGCACTACAGAGAGCTTATGGGGAAGATTATGAAACTTGTCCCCGATATGGATGGGATAATCTTCTATAGTTTCGACAGTGGCACCGGTTTCTGCCATTCACCTTCACTTTATGCTGGTCCTAACGGTCCTCAGTTCTGTAAGAGCATCCCACCCGGGGAGAGGATGTACCGTTTCATAAAGCTTCTTCTGGAATCTGGTCAGGAGATCAACCCCGAATTCCGGGTACTTCTCTTTCATTATATCCGTGGTAAGGAGAGGGAAGAGACCCTGAAAACTACCCCTAAGGGTGTTAGCTCTATTGCTTTGGGCTACTTCGTGGCCGGTGGGTTTGAGGATTGTTACGCCATGTATCAGTATGGAATGAAGATCGATGAGGTGGGGTATGACCGTGCGCGTGAGGAGCGTAAGGATATGATGAGAAGAGATATTTCCTTCATACGCAGCCTTGGTAAGGTCCCCGTGGCCACCAGCCAGTCGACCGTCGAGGGATGGCTTTACCCTATGCGTACCCTTCCCTATCCTTTTCAGGCCCTTGATATTATAGATATCCTGGAGGATATGGACACGGAGGAGGTCCTCTTCAGTGGCTTCTCCGACCCTGACTCATTGCCCTATGAGGTGAACCGTGAGGTCGTTCAGCGTTACATACAACATCCCGAAGATTCGACCGAGGAGGTCGTCCGATCTGTGGCGGAGGACTGGGTCACCTCTGCCCATGCCGGTGCTCTGGTGGATGCATGGCGCCTCTGCGATCGTGCATATCGCCAGCGTCCACTCTGGTGCCACTATTTTAGTTTCAGCCCTATCGTTCCAGACGCCGGAGAGGAGGGTGAGATCCCGAGGTCTGGCAGCCTGATGGATGAGAAATATCGCACTTGGATGCTTCGTCGCTATGAGAACCATGTTTTCTCTCTTCTGAAGGAAGCTAATAAACTCCTTTCAAAAGAGATACGCAATGCGACAGGCAAAGCTCGCGATTGCCTTGAGGATCACAGGCGTCAGATCGGTGTCTTCTATCACTGGCAACGCAGCCAATACAACAGGCTGGAATCCGGCCGTTTTCTTGAACCTGGAAGGGGTGATCCTGAGGTAGAACGGAGCATGCCTGGGATCGTAGATGATGAGATCCAGAACATCCAGGAGCTCATGGAACTGGTCCACGGTCATGTGGATGAAGTCTTAGCCAACCAGGAGGACCTTTTCATGAGTTCAATGGAGAACAACATAGCTATTATGAAAGCTCATCGGGATGATATCCTTCGCCCCAGGAAACTCACGTTTGTCCTTCCTCTCCCGGTGTGGCACTCTGGTTGAAAGAGCCATTTGGAATCATCTAAACCAATTAAAGCAAATTACAAGGAGGGAGTCATGGAATACCGCCGTGTGGGGCGTACAGGATTGGAAGTTTCTCCGTTTTGCCTGGGCACCATGTTCTTCGGGGATAAGGCCCCTGAGGATGAATGTATACGAATGATACACAGGGTTTTCGATAGCGGTGTCAACTTCTTTGATACGGCCAACGTTTACGGATGTGGCAAAGCGGAGACCATTTTGGGGAAAGCCCTCAAAGGTAAAAGGCATCAGGCAGTGGTAGTTACGAAAGTCTATGGCGGAATGGGGAAGGGTCCCAACCAGAGCGGTCTGGGTAGGCATCAGATAATTACCCAGGCTGAATCCAGTCTCAAAAGGCTTCAGACCGACTATATAGATATTTATCTGGCACACATGTTTGACCATAGTGTACCGCTGGATGAGACATTAGGTGCCTTTAATGATCTGCTTCATCAGGGGAAGGTACGCTACATCGGTTGCTCCAACCATGCTGCCTTCCAGATAGCTACTGCCCACCGTATCAGCGATCGTTTCAACTGGGCACGTTATCAGTGCGTGCAGAACCGGTATACCCTGATAGCCCGTCAGACAGAATTGGAGGTTTTGCCTTACTGCCAGCAGGAGGGGATGGGAATGATGGCCTATGCACCTTTGGGGGCTGGATTTCTGACGGGGAAATATGGACCTGATCGGGAACCTCCTGATGGGAGCCGTTACTCAGGCAGTTCTCAATGGTCTCTGGTAGCCACCGAAGCGAATTTTAAGATCCTTGAACTGCTTGAGGAGATTGCGAAATCTAATGGAAGGACTATATCCCAGATAGCCTTGGCCTGGGTCCTGGGCCATCCGGCGGTAACGACAGCTGTGGTAGGGGCCACTTCTGTGGAGCAGTTGGAGGAAAACCTGGGGGTGCTGGATTATCGGATAAACGATGAGGAGCGGGAAAGGTTAAATGTTGCGAGCAAGCATAACCTGGGTGTCTACCGTTATCATTCCGGAGGAGGTGCACATATTCTGCAGCCGATGTCATAATTGAAGCAGGAAATTCAGTTGTTCTCTGATAAGATATAGACTTTGGGGAGGGATTTCGAAGTATCCCTCCCCAAAGATATGGATCCGATACCTCTGTTCACTTTATCATTATCATACGCTTGGTAGCTGTGTGGTCACCTGCCTTTATCCTGTAGAGGTAGACTGCACTTGATACCTGCGCACCATTCGTATCACTACCATCCCAATCAACCGTGTATGATCCAGCCCCCAATGTCTCATCCACTAGACGGGCAATTTCCTGACCCAACGCATTGTAGACCGAAAGGACCACATTGCTGGCCTCAGGAAGATCAAACCTGATTGTGGTAGACGGGTTGAAAGGATTCGGATAGTTCTGGCTGAGGGCAAACGAATTCGGCCTTGAGGCTGTCTCTATCTCCTTAACACCTGTCTCACTGGTGATAATACCCTTGCGGATCCGACCGGGGACATGGACTACCCAGCCTTGTGA
>CAZTBA010000349.1:5562-6650 GCA_964611725.1 uncultured bacterium | reverse complement strand
GTGGTGCCTATCCTCTATCAGAATGCGATCCCTGTCTTTGCTGATGTGGACCAAACTTACAACATGGACCCGCTTGATGTGGAACGCAAGATCACGCCAAGGACAAAAGCCATCCTCGTGGTACATCTCTTCGGAAATCCCTGTGACATGGACTCGATGGTCGATATTGCCCAGCGACATGGCCTTGCACTTATTGAGGACTGCAGTCAGACTCATATGACGGAATACAAAGGTCGTCTCGTCGGTACGATCGGGGACATCGGCTGCTTCAGCCTGCAGCAGTCCAAGCATATGACGACCGGTGATGGTGGGGTAACAATTACGAACAGAGACGATCTTGCTGAGAGGATGGAACTCTTTCGGGACAAGGGCTGGACACGGAAAGCGAATTGGGGAGCAAGGACATATGCCTTCCTGGCCCCGAATTACCGGATGACGGAGCTTCAGGGTGCGGTCGGGATCGCCCAGACGGAGAAGGTCCGTGAGGTCGTCCGCAAACGGAACGAACTGGGTGACCTCCTGACAGCCTCTATAGAAGGAACGGAAGGTATCGATGCAGCCCCCGTGACCCCTGGCGGAGAACATACCTACTGGTTGTATCCTCTCAGGGTTACGGATTGGTCTCCCGCAGAATTTGCTGGAGCACTGATCGCAGAAGGTATTCCCGCTGGAAGCAACTACATCGGTGAGCCGATATTCCTGTGTATGGAGGCGTTGGCTGCCCGGAAAACTTTCGGAAAATCCGGTCACCCTCTTGATGGCTGTCATGGTGGCAGACAGATCAAGTATACGAAGGGCGTATGCCCAGAAACAGAAGAAGCCCTCGCGCATATGGTAACCCTTGGGATTAGCGAGAGCATGTCGCGCGATGATATTATGGATGTTGCCAAGGCAATCCGGAAAGTGGCAGGGGGATTGAAAAGGAGACAGTGATGGCTGATCAGTTTCAGGTTGGCGCAGCTCGTGTGGATATCACCCCGCCTCTGGGCATACCATACCTGTCTTACGTGCCTCGCCATGAATACTTCCGGGGGATCCACGATAGGCTTTATGCTAAGGCAGTTGTGATCGGAGATGGGGAACGCCGG
>CAZTBA010000349.1:0-5462 GCA_964611725.1 uncultured bacterium | reverse complement strand
CAGATGTCATCGGCGGTTGTTATGGCAGATTCCGACAGAAGGCCCGCCCGTATGAAGCGAGCAGTAGGCGATGTCAGGGGAATCTCTTACTCGCGTCGCATCCTGAAAAAGGATGGGACTCTGACCGAATTCAACAGGAATCTGAGTTGCGATGAGGTCGCAGACTGGGGCACGAATGATTGGCAGGTTGGGGTGCTCTACTTTGAGAGGCCTGACGACACACCGGGCATCTCCCTGGTGAATTTTGCGTGTCATCCAGTGACAGTGCAGGTACAGCCCCTGATATCGGCAGATTTCCCCGGAGAAATGGCTGCTTTCGTCGAGCGTGCTGATGTCGGCTGTTCCGATTGCATTTACTTGCAGGGGGCGTGTGGTGACATCAATCCGATTCAGCACTCGACGACCGATTTCTCCTACGTTCGCCGCTACGGCTGCGCCTTAGCCGGGGAGGTGATCAAGCAGCTCAGTATCCTTTCAGCGCCGGATTACCCTGTGGCGCCGGTGAGCTTGGTCGCTGGGATCCGAACGGTGACCGTTCCTTCACGGGAAGTTCCGGCGGTCGAATCAGCCGAAGCGGAGTACCGGACTGCGAAAGATTCACTACAGTGCGCTGGTACCAAAGAGGAATGGGAGTCGGCCAAATGGTCGCTCCTGAAACCTGAAGAGGTCTTTGAAAGGGCCCGACGGGGTGATGCACCGATATCGGTCGAAATCCAGGCATTCCGGATCGGTGATACAATATTGGTAGGCATTCCGGGGGAACCGTTCTGCGAACTTGGCCTTCAGTTAAAAGGATATCGGAATGATGGGCTTGTGTTCTGCGTTGGATATGCAAATGGCTATTATGGATACATTGCCCCACCGGAAGCATGGCATCGGGGTGGATACGAGGTAAGTCTGGGCACCTGGTCCATTGTAGGGCCTCAAGCTTTCAATATTGTTCTCGATATAGCTCGTTCGCTTATAGATGTCCTCAGGTGATTCACAGCAGATATTGTGGCTACCGAGATGAAGCTGCGGAGGAGGGCAAGGCGAGTTTTATATGGGAGCCCAAAGTAATTACTGACATTTGTAGGTCTTTGAAGGAGGATTTTAGAGATGGAAGTGGCGATGGATGTTACGTTTGCAGATTGGACGGCCACTTGGGGTATTTCCGATACCACCTATGGGATCAAAGGAGTACGTTATATCATCGACACAGTGGGCGAAGCTGGCATCAGCCGCATCCACTGGCGCGCATACGCGGCAGGTCCGATGTATCCCTCAAGGGTGAAAGATGCTGGATACTTCTACTGCGACGGGGTGGATGGCTATGCCCGACAGTTATATGGTGAGGAGTATTACAGGGAGCAAGGATTGGTCAACCTGGGAGACTCGGATTCCTTTGCGGAGGCAGTTCAGTATGCTCACAGTAAAGGTATTAAGGTCATAGCCTGGGACGACCAGACAGAGAACCATGGAGGATCGACCCAGTGTAAATGGTCGAAGCTTCATCCGGAGTATTGGTATCGCGGACGCAACGGGGCACACAATTATCCTGACCGCCAACTGAGCCTTGCATATCCGGAGGTGGTGGATTATTATCTTGCCTTGATTCGAGAGATGGTTGAAGACTATGGTGCTGATGGAATTCATCTGGTTTTTGCTTCAGACAAGGTTGGATATTCAGACCCGGTATTGGAGGATTTTCACAGGATATACGGTACGAATCCCCGTAAGCTATCCGAAGATGATCCGAGATGGGTAGCTCATCGTTCGAGCTATGTTAAATCTTATTTGCGTAAGGTAAGGGATCTGATTTCGGGTCTGGAAGAGAAGCTATGCCGTGAGATCGAGTTGAGCGTGGAAGGTCAGAGCAGTATCTTTGGTCCTCAACCGGTGATTGATGAGCCTGGTTGGCAGGGCGTTCCATCCTGGGCATGTGCGAATGAGTTAGTTCAGGCAGAGGAAATTGCGGGTGAGGGTTTGGCAGATACTTTGACCTACTGGCGTTTCAGCGAGCTGGATCAAGTGGGCAAGCTACTCAAAGGGAAGGTGAATCTGGCAACACGCTACAGCTTACCATGGGATCCGATGATGCATAAAGAGCTTCGCACACGATTCGAGGGAGCTGTTGAGCGGGATGTCGATCTTTTTATCATTAAGGAATCCCATTCGGTGGAGAATTTCAAGCAATGGGGTATGTTTAAAGAGATATTGGCCTGAGGTAAAACGGAAGTGAAGGAGGAAAGAAATGGGTAGATTTAAGATCGCATGTCATTTGATCCAGTGGGGAGGGGAGCAGCGGGAAAACCCTGAGAAGGTATTAAGAGAAGTAGCAGATGCAGGTTATGAAGGAGTAGAAGGCTTATCTGCAAACTCTCCTGAAGACCTTGTGAAGCTCAGCGTAATGGCGGGAAAGTTGGGACTCCATATAGTAAGCGTAGGGGGTGAGGATTTAGAGAATAGGTTTAAGTTTAACCTTGCCCTGGGAAATAATTTCGCTGAGATACATGCATGTGAAAGACGGAAATTTGGCGGAAAGAATCCGAAGGATGAGGACTATAGACGCGCCGCCGAATCGATAAAGGAAATCTGTGCTGTGGGAAAATCCTACAACATGAAGCCTATACATCATGCGCATCTCGCTACTATGATTGAGACAGCGGAAGATGCGGAGCTTATGCTCAGATATGCCCCGGATCTCTATCTCCTGTTTGATACGGGACATATGACCGCCGCCAATTCCAATCCTATGGATATCCTGGAAAGGTGTGGGGACAGGATAGCTCATGTCCACCTCAAAGATGTAGGGGCGAAAGACCCTGCAAGCTGGAGAAAGGGGAAAGGGGAGTTTGGTGAGGATGCATGGTTTGAAGAACTGGGAAGAGGTAATCTTGGATTGGATATACCGAGGATTATGAAAGCACTTGAGAACATCGGCTATGATGGTTGGGTTTCTGTGGAGCAGGATCGTGTTACCGCGCATACGCCTGCAGAGACGGCAAAGGTGAACAGAATGTACCTGAGGAGCTTGGGGTATTAAGGCCTGTTTCATAGATTGATTTCTTGTAAGATTCAATTATTTTGGGATTTATGAAGGCAAAAGCGAGGTGATCGGCGATTGAGCAAGAGTGAGATTCTAAAAGGGTGAAGACCTATCAACAGGAGGTGTACAATGTCTAAGGGATCTTCTAAGGGTACAGCAGCGGTGAAACCGCTTTACAGGGGATCCGAAGCGATCCCCTCGGATGCGGTCGTCCTTTTCGATGGCAAGGACCTGTCGAACTGGGTCAAGCGGGATTCGAACGACCCGGTCGAATGGAAAGTCAAGAATGGCTATATGGAAGTTGTTCCGGGCACCGGAGACATCTGCACGAAGGAGCATTTCACCGACCAGCAGCTTCATTTGGAATTCTGGATCCCGATGGCGGAGGCGGAATCACAGGGACGTGCCAACAGCGGAGTATATCTTCAGGGGCGCTATGAAATCCAGGTCTTGCACTCCTATGGGTTGGATATTTGGGAGGGTAGCTGTGGCGCCATCTACAGCTTGGCCAAACCTCTTGTAAATGCCTGCCGTCCAGCGGATCAGTGGCAGACCTACGATGTGTTTTTCATTGCACCCAGATTCAACCGGAATTACAATCCTAACGGCGCAAAAACCGAGAATGCGCGGATATCTGTCCTCCACAATGGTATTTGGGTACACCATGATGTGGAGGTGCCTGAGCCGACCGGTGGAGAGATCGACCGAGATCTCGCGGTGCCTGGTCCTCTCATGTTGCAGGATCACGGCAATGTAGTCCGTTATCGTAATGTCTGGATCCGTCGATTGTCCGAATGACAGAGCTTCTGGAATTCACTGATTCACAATGTGCTTGTTAGCTTTGATCTTTGTAACGGGGTATATCCATTGGCAGATGATTGTAGCCAAGGATACACAACAGGAGATGGCACAATGGCTAAGGGAAAGAAGGTAAGAGCAGGTATCGTCGGTATGGGCGTCGGGAGACCAAACGGAATGGCTATAGCAGGTAATCCCCGCGGTCAGGTTGTTGCACTCTGTGATCTCGTTGAAGAGCGCATGGTAGATTTTGCCAAGGAGCTACCTGAAGAAGTCAAACTTTATACCAGCTACAAGAAGATGTGCAAAGACCCGGATATTGATGCGGTATTCGTTGGTACACCCAATCAGTTACATGTCCCTATCGCTCTGGAAGCTGTCCGCAATGGGAAACATGTGATGATTACAAAGCCTCTCGCCGATTCGGAGAAATCAGCAGCCAGGCTCGTGGCGGAGGCGGAAGAGGCCGGTGTTGTAAACATGATGTCTCTATCCACACGTTTCAGCTCCAGTTGTTTTTATCTTGAAGGTTTAGGGCAGCAGGGATACTTCGGTGAGCTCTATTATGCCAGAGCCCGCAGTGTTCGAAGGAGCGGCATTCCTGTCTGGAATCTGGGATTCATCCAGAAGGGTGGTGGCGCCTTCCGTGACATGGGCGTTCATGTACTCGATGCGGTCTGGTGGATTATGGGTATGCCCAAGCCGGTGAGCGCTGTTGGTGTCGCAGGTGCAAAGTTTGGACCTTTTGGCCTCGGCTATGGTTCTTCTAAACCCCCGAAGGAGATCTACGAGCAATTCAAAGCGGACGATTATGCCGGTGGTTTCATTCGTTTTGAGAACGGTGTAGGCCTTCAGGTTGAAAGCTTCTGGGCTTCACACCAGCCAGGAGAGTTACAGATTGAGCTGTTCGGAACGGAGGCAGGAGCACAGTTGAGCCCATTGACACTCTATCGCACGACAAATGGTGCATTAGAGGACATCAGCGTAGACCTTCCTAAAGGACCTGGGTCGTGGGATATGATTGCCAATCACTTCATTGAATGCATCCTTGATGGCAGGGAATGTATGGCCCCGCTTCGCCATGGATTGATTGTGCAACAGATGATGGAAGCCTTGCTCAAGAGTGCGGAGACAGGCAAGGAGGTCCGTATCCCCTGAAACCTGTGTTTCAAATGAATTCTTTTATACCATATCAGTGCCTTGATAGAATGATGCTGCCTTTTGAGAGAAGACATTTGCTTCACCAAACATGGGTTCGTGTGATATTAATCGGCGTAGGGGTGGGGCATGCCCTGCCCCTACATGATGATTGTTGCTTCACGAATCTGATATATTACTTTTCTGGACGCTTACAATATGAAACTCAATTGTGATCATGAAATAGTAGTTATTCAGAGATGAAGGTGGGAGGATAACCGGGAATGTTAGCCAATTCGATGGAGGAACAGAAATACTCATCTCCTGACATTCCAAACATTGGTGTAGGCTTCACCGTAAGATCGTTGGTTTTAGGAGCACTATTAGCCTTTGCCATAAACATAGCTTGTCCCTATAGCGTACTCGTCCTGGACACCGCCGGGCTGACCTCCGACTATATCACCGCGGGGGCGATAATGTTCTTCTTCGTCCTTGTCGG
>CAZTBA010000348.1:0-6675 GCA_964611725.1 uncultured bacterium | reverse complement strand
CGAAAGACCAGTGTATAACATTACAAATAAGCGTAATATGAAGAAAGTAGATAACTTTCAGATGCTTGATGTACCAGTGTAAATAAAACGCCACAGAAATCTGCGGTTACCACAAATAGAAGAGAAAGAATATGGGCAAAATTGTCAACAGGGAAGTAAAAATATCCAGTTTTAGGGAAAACAGTCTACCACACCGTCCAGATTTAGATCAACTTTCGTCTTTCTAACCCTAAAAACACAGAAACCCTGCACAACTTCCGCTGACAGAGTTTCCCAAAATGCACGCAGGCCTCCTTTGCTCAGATGATTAAAGGATCTTCTAAGTGATGGCCCGTATTGGAATAGAGAATTCTAAGAACTTTCCCAATATTTCAAGGTCAATATAAAAAATATGTAAGTTTTGTCAAGTCCTTTTCCCTTGAAACACGTCGGATCATTGGTCTTGCTTATTTACAGTTTGCACCTCCCTTTTTTGCTTTTTGGACAGTTGCAGAAGTATGGAAGATGTGACCGGGAGAATAAGAGGGTCCAAGAAGAACCTGCTGTCCAAACAGTGCCCCGAGCCCGCCAAAATAGACCAGACTAAATAAAACTTGCCAGAAACAGGCTGAAATAATATCTTACTGTCAAACAATTGGTTAGGTCGTTTTTGAGGTCTTCAATAACTTACGAGAGTCGCTTGAATCATCTCCGTAGGGCATCTCTGAAAAGCCGGGGCTACCATACAGAACGCAAAATGGTATAAGAACCATTGTCCAGAGTAAATTCCTGATATCCATAGGCCCATCCCTCCAGGACCATTTTCTGCAATTAAATGCTTTTGTGGCTTATTGATACCTCTTCCCCCTTGGCATAACTCCTACCTTTTCCCAAGGCAAGAGTTGAGGCCCCTCTCTCTGCTATGAATATTCATAAAATAATCAGGCCATGCTTTAGATTCAAAGAGATCCTGAAACAGGTAGACGTTTCTCTTTCTGAAACGCAACTTTGTGGAAGGAGATGCCTCACCGAGGCGTCTCTACAAGGATGGATGTGTAAACATAATTGCTTCGGCATCTCACAAAAAATCGTTGCACGGTTTAATTCTTAATCTTCACTGCGGAGAGGGGATGGGGGTGAGGTTCCAGGAGCAAGTAACAAAAGCTTCGTAAAAATATCTCAAAACCCACTCTTAGGTGGATTTTGGCGACGAGTTGTCTTATATTTATCAAAACTCAAGTATCTGACCAATAGAACTCCGGCCCCACAATCTTTCGGTTGTCAGCTATTGCCAATCAGCAGAAAAAGCTGACGACTAATTGCTTAACGCTCGTCTCGGTTAGTATCGTCTTCAGGTGAAGGAGATATACAATAACCGTTTCAAAGGAGGGTGAGTTATGAGGACTCGTGCAATTTGGATGCTGGGACTATTGCTCTTGGTTCTGACGGTAGCCGGCCACGGGCATGCGGTAGCACAGAACAGGGTCGAGAATATACTTTCGGAGGTTGATCAGTGGATCGATTCCGATACGACGCGGATATTCAGTTACATTGATAGCGCTAATGTAGCTACGAGCAAGAGGCTGGAAAGCTCGAAACACTGGAAACCGACTTACGACGACCTGAGCTTCCTTCTGGGCATCGATTATGTCGGCTCGCCAGAGGTGGATAACACGGGCCGCCACTACTTTTTGATGCGGATAACCGGCGAGATCTCCGCACTGTTCTACATGGACCAGCCGATGGGCTTTCCCCATCAGCTTACACCCAACAACTGGATCGATCAGGACATTTCAATAGGGGATTTTCTGGTTCATCCAAGCGGTAAATATGTGTTGGTCGCTACCATGTTGCACGGCGACGAAAACTTCGATATTTACAGGTTCGATCGGGATGGCTCGTCCAAGCCCCTTTTGATCGCTCCTAAAATCCAGTACCGGCAGTTGATATTCGAGGATGAAGATAAATTCTTCCTTATTTCTAACGACCGTACCACCCAAACGATCATTAGATATACTATGTCAACCGGCAAAGTCGATACGCTCTATACGGAACCGGGATGGTTCGGACCTGTCGATTACAAGGACGGCATGCTCCTCTGTAACCGCTGGTTGAGCTTTTCCGAAAGCCAGCTTTTTATCCTTGATACTAAGACTTTGAAAACGAAAAACATAACTGAAAAAGGCTTGTACTACGGAGGCGCCTTTACGCTGGACGCTAAGGTGGTGACTCTGACCTCTGCTCTGTCAGGCCCTGAGGAATTTACCAAATTTGCTGTGATAGATCCCAAAAAACCGAAGAAGTTGCAGCTCCTCTATGATCCCGGTATGGAGGTGGATGGGTACTTAGTTGTGCCCCGCGCGGAAGCCGTTCTCGCCTCTTTAAATAAGGACGGCTATTCAGAACTCGCCGCTTTCGACCTGAAGGGAAAGTCGATCGAGGTCGCTCAGCCGGAGATCGGGGTTGTTGGTGGGATATCATCCAACGACTACGGCGATATATCCTTCGGTTTTTCCTCGCCCAGGGTAGCCCCGACTTTCTATTCGTTCCGCCTGGGAGCCACTAACCTGAAGCAGATGGCTGCAGTATCCACTTTCGGGTTCGACTTTTCAAATGTCAACGTAGAGCTGATCCATTATCCCTCCAAAGACGGGACGATGATCCCGGCTCTTTTATATGCGCCCAAATCCGCCAAGAAAGATGGCCGGAATCCGGCTGTGGTAAATTACCACGGCGGCCCTCCGTCCCAGTCACGGCCATATTTCCAGCGAAACATCGCTTTTGCCCTCAGCCGAGGCCTGGTGATGCTGTTTCCCAACGTCCGCGGCTCAACCGGATATGGGCCGGCCTACGAAGAGGCGGATAACCTTGAAGGACGCTTTACTGCCCTGGAAGATGCAATCGCCGCTGTGGATTACCTCGTAAACGAGGGTTGGTCGAATACATCGAGGATAGCCATCTGGGGTGCCTCATACGGTGGCTATACCGTAAACTATCTGGGGACGAAATGGCCCGAGAAGTTCGCCTGCATCGTCTCGGAAGTTGGCGTGGCCGACGTGGATTACGAGCTTACCCACGGTGATATCACCTTTAAGAGCGGATGGGAGAAGGAATACGGCCCTGTGGGAAGTGAGCTTAGCCGAGAACTGTCTCCCATCTTTTACGCCGAAAAAATAGCCCGCCCGATCTTTGTTACTGCGGGCTACCATGATCCCCGTGTCTTCTCGGGAGGTCCGAGGCGCTTCGGCTATGTGCTCCGCGAACTGGGTAAGGATGTCCTGTACTACGAAGATGTCCAGTCCGGACACGGCGCAAGCATGAAAAAACGCTTGATCGAAGATTACACACGCTCCTACGTGTTCATACTGGATCACATAGTGAAGTGAGTGTCGGAGCCGAACAGGGGGAACGGTGATCTCGCGTAGCGTGACAACAGGGCCGAAGAAACGGCTTTTCAAAACGTTCATTATGGCATTCATGTTGCTTCTATCAGGAGGAGGATCGTTATCTTCAAGAGCAGCGGGGGAAGAGATGGATCAGAAGATAAAAGATCTCCGTGAAATCGCGGATCTATCCATAGAGGAGTGGAAATTCAAGTGGGGGGACTTCTCGGGACCGGAACAGCCAGACTTCGATGACTCGGACTGGGAAGTAGTAGACACGGACTTCAAATGATTTCCACCCGATTCCAAGGCGTGGTACAGAAGGTGGATAGAGATCCCCCCGAAGATCGGCGGACTCGATGTGATAGGATCAAGGCTGAATCTTGTGTTTCATATAGACGACGGCGGTGTTGTGTATATAAACGGGGAACATGTCAAGGATTTCCATTGTAGGAGCCATCCTATCCTGCTTACGGAGTCGGCTCAGCCAAGGGAACGTTTCCTGGTGGCCGTCCATAACATCAACCGCGCGGTTAGCGGTCAGTTGGAGATGGCAGAGCTGCATTCGGATAGAAGCGAGAAAGTAGTTGGACAGTCCGTCTGATAGCTGAGGAGCCGCTTGGTGAAGTGGTTGATCTTATCAGCGGGAGGGTAAGCGGTTCCCTCCTTGAGTTGTCTTCTCTGCAGCCTATGATCCTGTCCATAGACAAAATCCGGGATTGATTCATTTCAGACTTCTGATAACGATTGCGCTTTATGAAGTGACTCAGACTTTTTGGAGACACCCTGCCGGGGCGTCTCTACAACGCAAAGCGTTAAAGAGAACACCTTACCTCACTAAATACGGCTTTGGATAATATACAAGGAGAATTGTTTATGGAAGCACAAAACGATATTGAGTTGCAGACAGGCGATGCCCTGATTATCGTGGATGTGCAGAACGACTTCCTCCCCGGTGGCAATCTGGCTGTTCCGCGTGGGGACGAAGTTGTTCCGGTTTTGAATAGATATATCCGTGTCTTCAAGAAGAAGGAGCTGCCTGTTTTTGCCACACGCGACTGGCATCCCTCCAACCATTGTTCTTTCGAGTCCCAGGGCGGGACCTGGCCACCCCACTGTGTGCAGGATACCGAAGGGGCTGAGTTTTCCCCGGATCTTGGGCTTCCCGAGAGCGTCACGATTATATCCAAGGCCGACGCCCCGGATAAGGACGCATATTCCGGTTTCGGGGATACCGATCTGCACAATCGTCTGCAGACCTCAGGCATAAGACGCCTGTTCATAGGCGGGCTTGCCACCGACTACTGTGTGCTGAATACGGTCAAAGATGCCCTGTCCCTGGGCTACGAAGTCTATCTGCTTGAGGACGCAATCCGTGCCGTGAACGTGCGTCCCGATGATGGTAGGAGGGCCGAAGATGAAATGATTAGCCTGGGAGCTAAGCCTATATGGGTGGAGGAGATTTCTTAGCTTGTTTTAGGGAAGAAAAAGAAGTGTTTGACAATATATTTCAGGATTTCCATATTGGTTTTGAATCCACAGAAGGTTATTGAGATATACTTCCGGAGAATCAAAGTTCGTTAGGGCTTTGAACCAGTTGAGAGGTGATCGATCCTGCCGTGCTGATTTAGAATAACCCCGTTTGTGAGAATCACAGCGGGGTTTTGTGTTTTCGGGGATATTTGCCTTATATAAATTTCGGAGGTTGAGATGAATCGGAACCGATATGCCCTCATAATAGCTTTGGCTATGGTTTGCGGAATGATAGGGGGATGCTCACTACTGAAATCTTCTCCTGTATATGATTTCGATAGCGTGGATGTAAAGCCAATGCTGGTTGAACCTGTAGCAGCGCCCAAATATCCTGAGATAGCCACAAGGTCAGATATAGAAGGAATGATTCGCATAAAGATGCTGATCGGGAAGAACGGTGCGGTGGAGAAGGTAGAGTTCTTGAAAGGTCCGGGAGTGTTTTATGCCACAAGTGTAAAGGCTACTATGCATTGGAAGTTTAAACCGGCTATGAAGGATGGCAAACCAGTTAGGACCTGGTTAGAGCAAAGTATCAGATTCAGGTTAAAACCGGATTAGTAACCTCATTGTTCTTTGAAAACGTTCACAAGTCCCATTCGTTTGAGGTGATTTCGTTTTAGTGTGATCGATATCCTCAACTGTCAAGAAAATAGAGATACTTAGGGGAAGTGAATATGGAGCCGCTTAATGCGGAGCATGCGGAACGTGGATTCAATCTCCAGGGCCGGCCGTGACCGGCGATTCGCTTCGAGCCCCATGTGACCTCCGCTAACCCAGTAGCTGTCTCGCGACTCCTGCAGGTATTCGTGAGGAAAGCGATACGTGCCTTCTTCGGTGCGGAAACCCTCCAGATGCCGAAGGGCGTTCCGGAACCACACGTGTTTCCTGGCAACGGGGAAGTGGGCCATGAGTTCAACGCGGGCAACGAGGGAAGCTGCCTCGCGAGCAAGCCGGTCGAATCCCCGATACCCTGGCAGATCAACCCTCCAGCCGATCGCATAGTACTTTCGCTTGCCCGCCCGCAGCAGACCGTAACCCGGAGCCAGTGCCTGGTATTCAGGAGCAAGAACGTAACTAACCACTGCGTCAACCGTGTTCCGTACTGTGGCATCTCCCAAGTTGGGAGGAAGAGCAGACAAGGCGTAGATGTCGTGGATGTAGGGAAATTGAAATTCGCCTTCCGGGTAGAATTCAGGGTTCACGACTGGCGTGTTTGTGATTCGCCAGGGTTTCGGCACATCTCCGTACGTATCGGGAGCGGTGTAAATGTTGTATCCGGCCTTTCTGGTGGTACGGTAAAGGCTATCCAGCCTTTCAAGCAGAAACGTCTGTAAGGACTTCTCGTGCGCATATCCGGCCCTTACCAATCCGGCCGCGACGATAACGGCATTGAGGACACGCATCATACCACGAGGTGCGTCAAGCAACGAGCGGAATCCCCGGCGGAAAGGTTCTGTCCGTTTGTCAAAAGGAGACATGCCGGCCCTAAGGCCGAATTCGAGCAGTTTGCCCATGGCATTCTCGAAATCTGTGTCCTTGCTGTTGTGAATGCGACCGGGCTTCAAATTCCCCAGCCACTTCCGAACCAGCGGGTCACGGAATAGTTCTCTTTCGAGCCGATACAAACTGACCCGGGAGACATGGTCCGTCAGTTCGACGGCCGTGCGATAGCGAATCACAGGACCGCCGTTTTCAAACAGCCAGCCAACAAGTTGCGAATCTGTGGTTTCATAAAATATATGGCAGGATACCGCCGCTCGTGAGCGGCGGAGGAATGCCA
>CAZTBA010000347.1:0-6722 GCA_964611725.1 uncultured bacterium | reverse complement strand
ATGCGAGGGAGCATCTAAGAAATGTCTTCAACAAAGCCTTCAATGGTGCCAAGGATATAGATGATTCCGATGAGATCCTTTCATACAGGCAGGCTGTGTTTGGATTGATAGCTGGGACAGTTATTATGATTATCTGGCTTGATCTTTCGGGACTGAAGTGGTACAACACGATCTTCTTCCTCTTCGGGGCCTTCGTGATATTTCTTGCCCTTACCCGGGTTGTGGCTGAAGGGGGGACGGCCTGTGTGAAATCACCTCTGACCCCGCAGTCCTTTGTAATGCATGGACTTGGCAATGATATCCTTGGCACGAGGGGGATGGCCTCCCTGCTCACGACCTATCCTTGGGCTTTGGAAATGAAGGCCCTGGTTATGACTTCCGCAGCTAACAGCCTTAAGATGCTTGGTGATACCGGTGTGAGAAAGCAGAGACGGGTCTTCTGGGCGATGATCTCGGCCATAGTCATCGGTATGGCTACCTCAATATGGGTGTTACTCGCGCTTGCTTACAGGTATGGTGGGCTCAACCTGCACTGGTATATACCGGAGGCAGGGGCTCCTTTCGCAAATCTTGTAGCAGGTCTGATGCGCAACCCGTCGACTACGGACGGATGGAGGTGGGCCTTCACGGGAATAGGTGCTGCTTTGATGTCTGCGCTTATGGTTATGCATCACAGGTTCCTCTGGTGGCCATTGCACCCCATCGGGTTTGCCGTCGGAAACACCTTGCCGATGATAAATACCTGGTTCAGCGTTTTCATAGCCTGGATTCTGAAATCGATCATACTGAAGTATGGAGGAGCGAAGCTTTACAAGAGCCTGCGTCCACTTTTCCTCGGACTTATACTTGGGCACGTGGTTGTCGCGGGGTTGTGGCTTATAATCGATTACTTCACCGGAGTGACAGGAAACGTAATACCCTTTGAGTGAGCTTCGGAAAGAATCGCGAAGATCCACCTGGTACGGGGATTTTCGCCCCTGAATTCGGGAGTTTAGCGACATTTTACATTAACTCGGGAAAGCTCTGTTACAAACCGATTGGATGGGCAGCGTGAACGGATGATCGGCTTTTGAGAGGTTCGTTGAAAGGCAAAATAGCAAAAGATCTCAGGGGAGGGAAAAACAAGTGATCTGGAAGGAAGGTAAACGTTGGGTTTATTCCATTACCTATGACGAGGGCTGTGCGGCATTGTTGGATTATGCGCTCCCTGTGCATCGTAAGTATGGAATACCCGGACATGTGGCTCTGTTGGCTAGCCAGATCGGGGTGCCCCGGAATGTGCCCGGGAGCAGCTATGACGGTATGATGATCCTGTCCAAGGAGCAAATTCATATGCTTCGTGGCGAGTGCTGGGGGGCTTCATGTCACAGTATGACCCATGCCGGTTTAACGCCAGAGAATGCGTACGAAGAGGTAGTCCGAAGCCGTAAGGTGCTTGAGGATGTGCTGGAAATGCCTATTACAATATTCTGTGTCCCGGGCAGCAATAATTGCTATCCGCCCGCTTACGATGTAGCCGAAGAAGCTGGCTATAAGGCCATTTTGACAATTTATGACGCCGTTAATACGGAAGAAACCGATCTGTTCCGATTGAATCGTTGCCCACTGCATACGGAGTATCCCCCACCGTTTTATTCGGTTTTTGATCCCTACAAGCGTCTGCATCAGGCGATGGATCTGGGTGGTTGGGTGATTGACTATTGTCACTGTCCGATGCCCGGCAAGCCAATACACCCGGCCAAGGATTGTACGCTTGAGGAATTGGAGTCCCGTTTTGCGACGGTGCGCCGCGTGGGCAGTGACGATGTGTGGATCGCTGAGCCGAATGAAGTTGTGGAATACCTGCTCAATGAAGGGAATCCTTAAATGAAACCGAAAGCAGAGCGAGCAAAGTATGGTGCGGCGGCGTTTGAGGGTTTGGTCGGGAGTCTCCCCAATCCCTTCCCTCGCTCAATGGGACCCAATGCTATGAAATACCTGCAAGAGGTGGTGGACAGCGGCCTGACATGCGACATGACCACACGCTTTGAGCAGGCCTTTGCCGGGGAAATGGGCGTAAAACACTGTATAGCTGCGCCCGGTTGCACCCCGGCTTTAGCCATGCTGGCAGCCGCCTTTCCGTTCGGGCCGGGTGATGAGATCATTGTCAGCCCGGTCACCGACTACGGGACAATACAGGGTCTGTGCAAGGAGAACTACATCCCGGTTTTTGCAGATACCGATCCGGGTACGGTCAACTTCAGCGCCGAGACCATCGAGCCATGTATCACGGAGCGGACCCGTGCCATCCTCGCGGTGCACAAGACCGGTATAATCTGCGATATGGACCCTATCAACGCACTGGCTGAGAAGCATAGGCTGATCGTCTACGAGGATGCATGTCAGGCAGTGTTCGGCGAATATAAGGGACGTTTTGCCGGCACCCTATCCCTGGCTGGAGGATTCTCATTCGATACCGAAAAGACGATGGGATCGGACATAGGGGGCTGCGTGGTGACGGACGACGACGAACTGGCCGAGCGCATACGTTTCACAGGCCAGAGTCGTGGCGCCCACATGGAGCCACACTTCGGGCGGCAACACGTGGTCAACGGCTATGCCTACCGTATGCCGAACTGCACCGCAGCTATCTGCCTGGCCCAGTTGGAGATCATACGGGAAAACGTGGCCCAGCGCGACCGCATGATTCGGCTGTTGACGGAGAAGATCGGCGAAATTCCCGGAATCACACCGCTGCCCATTCCGGATTATCTCAACGTCTATTCCTGCTGGATGTTCGGGATGAGCATCGATCCGGCGCAGTTTCGTTGCAATGCCGAGGAATTTGCACAACAGCTCGTGGAGGAGGGTGTCCCGGGCGCGGGCCAGGGCAAGTACTACCTGATGCCTGCGGCATGTACGTTCCTGCAGGAGAAAGCGCAGAACAAGGTATATCCGTACTCAATTCCCCCGGCATCACGAGAATACCAGTACAGCGCTGATAACTGTCCGACGGCCAGGGCCTTCCTGGAAAACTGGATCCGTTGGTCCACTTTCTGTGAGAAGTACAAACCGGAGCACTGCGAGCTGGCAGCGCAGATTGTGCGGAGGGTTGCGGATAAGAATCGCCTCTAAGCACTTTTTATCCCACCCGTAACAGCAGAAAAGCCGCTGTAGTTTGAACAGTTGAGAACTAAAAACGTCAACATTTTCCGAGGTGTTGAGAGATGGAAACCACAGTAAAAGCTCGAGTCTTCCGCACCGGGTCCCACCGGGGCCTGGGAATGATTTTTCTGGTTAAGCAGTTAATTATTTCTGTCGTAATCTTTGGAATGCCCGCCCGAGCAATGTCTGAAGTCAGGCCCGTGGCGTGCGGACACCCCTTCCAATATGCGGGTCTGCCTGAAGTGTCTGGCAATATCGAGGCTATGAGTAAAGCAGAGGAGACACCGGATCAGAATCCCAGTCCTACAAGGAGAAGCGATATGGTCTACCCTGAAATGATTGAAATATTGCTCAAGAACAGCAAGCCCCTGGAGTATCCGCGCGGCGATCGGCTGCCCCTCTACGCTTGGTCCGTCATTGGCGTTGACATGGGCGACGATGCAAAAGCGGAGGAGATCATCAGACAGCTCAACGATCGTGGAATCGCGTTCATATCGTCGTGGAGCCACGGTCAGAAAGAGCAGAGTCTCGCCGAAGGACTCCGCATAGGTGCTATTCAGAAGAAACTCGGTCTCCGTGTCAACATCAATGCCAATGCCCTTCTACACATGTTCTGTAACGGCGATCCACGCACGGCACACATTACCGAATCCGGCGAACCTTTTTTTGATACCTCGTTTGCCAAGAGCGTCAAAATGGGTTGTCCCTTCGCCCTCGAGTTCCGATATCCCGAGATCAAAGAACGGTTCGAGTACTTCGCCAGCGAATATAAGAAGAACGGCATCGACGTCGACTTCGTCTTTGCTGACTGGGAAATAGACGGCGCCATCGAGTGGAACGATGCCTGGGAGAATTCCAAGAAATGCAGACGCTGTCGGGAAAATATACCTGATATCGACGACTTTACTGCCTTCCAGCGAGCCATTCGGGAGATCCGGTCCGATATGCAGCGGGAAACGTACGCTGAGGTGATGAAGTCATATTTCCCGAACGTTCTGGTTGGCAACTATGCGGTCTATCCCCACAACGGATACCGTTACTGGTACGACTATTTCGAGAAATTCGTCGAAGGTTCTCCACATAAGGTTGACCAGCGGGCCAAATACCGGCAGTGGTTTCAAGAGTTCCCGCTCACAGGATATACCTTTGCCATGCCGGTCGTCTACACCTGGTGTGACATCTTCGATTGGTATGACTTTAATAACCCCGACTATCGCTGGTTCTACAACATGCTGCTCGTGGCTTCCAATGCGGGTGAACACACGCCTTCGGACATACCCATTATTCCCTTTGTGCATTGGCATACCATACCGTTGCCACACAATCCTGATCCTCAGGTTCCCCAATTCAGCGGGAAGAACTATCAGGAGCTCCTGTGGCATATGTTGCTCCGGGGTCATGATACCTTCTTCATATGGTATCCACGCGATGAAGCACCTGAAGAGATCCGCCTCGTCCATGAGGTCTACGCTGCTTCTATGGAATTCAGGGAATTCCTCGACAACGGCGAACCTGTCACTTTCCACGTTCCCCAGACCGAAGGTCCCGTCGTTTCCGCCGTCCGGCTGGGGGACAGAATTCTAGTCCGCCGCACGGACTTTACAGATCACCCAGACCCTGTTTCCCTTAAGGTCGGAGATCGTACTGTCACTGTCCCGCGGGTGGGGGGGAAATGCCAGATCCTGACAATAAAATAGAAATCCTGATAAAGCCAAGGTATGGTGAAGAAACTGAAAGCTTAAATTCTATGAAACGGGGGAAAAAATGTTAAAAGCAGACATTCATGGAGTTATTCCGGCGTTGCTTACACCGTTTGAGGAGGGTGGTCAGGCCATAGACTGGGCCGCATGTGAGAGGCTTTGTGACTATCTGATCGAGAAAGGCGTGCACGGTGTCTTTGCAGGGGGGACCACGGGGGAGGGCATGCTCCTGGCCATGGCCGAGCGGAAAGATCTGGCTAAAAGGGTCGTCAAACATGTAAAAGGGCGCATGAAAGTGATCATGCACACGGGGGCATTAAATGTGTTCGAAACCATCGAACTAACCCAGCATGCCCGGAAGGTGGGAGCGGACGCGGTTGGCGTAGTTGCACCTTATTTCTACACATATGATCACTCTGCCTTGTTAGACTATTTTCTGAAGGTCGCCGAAGCAGTACCTGAGTTCCCGGTTTTTCTATACAATATCCCCGGTAACGCGAAGAATGAGCTTAGTCCGGACTTAGTTGCTGAATTGGTGGACAAAGCGGATAACATAGTGGGTATCAAGCACAGTGCGGGAGACCTCTATAGCATGGAGAAGTATGCCGATATCGACGGTTTCACTGTAATTTGCGGAAATGACCGTCTTATGCTCCCGGCTCTGATGGCCGGAGCCAAAGGAGCCGTCTCGTCAACATCCAATTCCTTCCCGGAACCCTTCGTGAGGCTATACAATGCTTTCTTGGGCGGCGACCTCAAAGAAGCGCTCCGTCAGCAGGCTATCATACGCCGTCTGACGGAGGTCATGAAAGCAGGCGCATTTGTCGCTACCTACAAGCTGGTGCTCTCCTGGAAGGGTGTCATGGGAGATTCCGTGCGATGTCCCCAGCGCAAATTGAGCCTGTCCGAGGCCGATGAGATTCGAGAAACGTTGAGTTCCGAAGGTTTGATGGACCTTTGATACCAATTTGCGTTTCATGAAGTAGGGTGTTCTTTCAATTGTCGCTTTAGTGTAGAGACGCCTCGGATGAAGATTAACAGAATAGTCGGGCCACCTTGTACATTTAAAGAGATCCTGAAACAAGTTCAGGATGACGCTAAGAGGCGGCGTTTCTGGTACACTGCTGTAGCGGATCTGGCAAACTGTCATGCCGAACTTGTTTCGGCATCTCATAAAATCAATCGTCTGTAAATTCTTGCACGGTTTAATTCTTAAACCTCATGTGAGGCGTCTCCAAAACAAGAAGAGATGTTTTCTGAAAGATGCTTAACTGTAGATTCAGTTAGATATATGAAGGGGTTCACCTGAAATACGACTTCACTCTACCCCACTCCTCTGGCTCAACAGGGACGGAAGGATTGGGATTGAAAATTAGAATAACGGAGCTCCTGTCACCTGAATTTGGATAGTAATCGTGAGAGTCTCCCTGGGAGGTCTCAATGCCCCAGAGAATAAATATCTCGGTCACTCCGAAGCCAGGCTCCACTGATATGGTCTCAAACCCACTGACCGGATCGCCTAAGAGCTTCAGGCTCATTGCGAACTCGAAATACTCCCCTTTTACTGCCACCTCTATTCCGGGCAGATCTGAAGAGCTTTCCTCAATCCACTTCGTGCCGTCCCAGTGGGCATATGACTCTCGCTCTATCTTGCCATTCTTTCCACTTATGGCAACATAGTAGTCCGCATAGAAGCCTTCCTCATATGTAACTGGATTTTGCCACATCTCCTTTTCCTGACCGACTGCCCGTTCGTCTGGAACTACGGCGGACCCGGTTCGACCTCCGACAGGTATCTTTTGGAACATGGGTGGGGTAGCATCGAAGTAGATTGTATAGGTGTTTTCGGTGCTGCCCCCGAAAGCCTCTCCCCCAAAA
>CAZTBA010000346.1:0-6725 GCA_964611725.1 uncultured bacterium | reverse complement strand
GGGGTGGCCGGTACGCTTCGGGGTTTACCAGACAGTTTAAAGCGGATTCGCTCCCATGGCTGGATGGTATATTCCTGGAGGGACGACTTGTCGCAATATATGCGGATAAAGCCTACGGTGCGCTCTGGGGACAGGGCTTTGACAATGAGGCCCAGATCCGGATAGGGATAAATATAGTCATATACGCCCTCACGCAACCGGGTTCTATAGCCCAGCAGCAGATAGATTTCTATAGTACGACAAGATAATCTAATTCCGATTCCAAGAGGAGATGTGGATATGTTCCGTAAAAGGGTCTCTACCTTTCCAAACCTTATGACTGTCATGGTGTTGCTCCTTTGCCAGGGTTGTTTCATTTTCCCTCCTAAAATGGTCTATATGTCTGTGCTGACCCCGAGGGCTCAGGATGAAAATGGCCTGTATACGTTACATCCTGATGGTACCTTGTCCTACGATGTGGAGGGTTCGAGGATAGATATCAGATATATGACCGATGAGGAACTTAATGCGCTCTTCCCAAAAGAGTCAAGCCATGGGAAATATTCCATAAACCCTTATACCTATGGCGATTGGGTGGACCCAAATCTCGGCTATATCCCGAACCGCTTCACAGTCTTTAAACTTACGGTATATAACTACACCTTCGCCAAAGTGTCCCTCGATCCCCTCAAAGCCCTGCTCCTAACGGACGAAGGGGATCGGCTTTATAGCTACGGCATCGAGGGGCCGGTTCCGCACGACAGCTTTGAGAAATACTATATGGCACTCAGAAGGCAGAGCGGGAACGAGTACTATCGTTTCAATATGAGGATGGGTGTTGTAAGAAGCCACAACTACGCTGGCGATCAACCGATCTTCAAGGGCGAGAATTACAGCGGCTTCGTAGTCTTCGGCCCTTTGGTTGAAAATATCGGTAAAGTGAGGCTTGTACTGAAGGATTTTGTGACCAAGTTCGACCAGTTCGGCGCGCCGCTTGAGAAGAAGGACATAATTTTCGATTTTAAACGTAGCGTTGAGCTCAAGGAGCTGAAGCCCAGCTCCGGGATGGACGAAAGTTAGATAGAGGGTTATGAAATTGAAGCAGAACCTCTTATGTGATGCGGCTCTTTCAGGGCCGCATTCCGTTTATGAGTTGTTGGAAGGTGAAACATTTTATACCCATTTTGGTTGACAATGAGACTATTTCTTCTTTCTATCAAGAATAGTTGATGAATATTGTTCGATAGGCATTCAGTGTTAAGCAGTCAACCAAAAGAGCTGAAGGCCGATTGCCGAATGCTTGTATCGATTGGTATCATTTTCAGGCAAAAAACATTATATTTGAGAGAAGTCAGTTGTGAGCTTTCTCTACGATCGGGCCAGCGAGGCGTGACCGCCATATCGGAGAAAGTGAATGAACTGCTGCAATTGAAGAAATCATGGGGGCAAGGTGAACGGCACCGCAGGTCACTTTGACTCCTCGGTTTCTATTCATGCGATTTCTACGTTGATTGAAGGATTTCAGCTATGGCGGAAACAATTCGTACACTGCACGTTGAGGAATTCGATGACTTTCTGTGGTTTCTTGGACGCTGTTACGGTCTCTCGAGAGATTTTTTCACGCGGACCTGTCCCCATATCTACCGGCCAGATCACGAAGCCTGTACCTGTTTCTACGTTCTGGAGCATAACGGCAAGGTCGTCTCCCATGTCGGAGTCTACCCCATCGACATTGTCGCAGCAGGAGTGTCGCTTCGCATAGGTGGGGTCGGTGGGGTCGCAACCTTGCCTGAGGAGCGCGGTAGGGGCTATATGTCAAAACTCCTGAATCATGTCATTGGAGTTATGCGGGAACAGGGCCATCCGGTATCCGGTTTGAGAGGCGACCGTCAGCGGTATGGTATGTTCGGCTGGGGATCGGCCGGCCTGATCTATCATCTGGACCTTTCGCGCCGTTCCCTGGATTGGAACAGGGTCGAGCCCGTTCACATTGAGGAAACAAACCCCGATGAAACTCTGAAGGTGGTTGAGCGTTTCCATACTCATCCGGTCTGTCACACACATCGGCCAAATCTGGCTCTGCAGTTGCGCAGACAGGGGCTGCGTATCTGGGTTGCCGAGGATGGCTACGCCATTGTCTCTGGTGAGGACCGAAGGAATCTCTCGGTCGTCGAACTGGTTTCAACCTCCGGGAGGGAAGCAGGTATGATCTATGCCATGCTCGACTGCACTTTCGGTGACAATGCGAGCTGGACTCTGTCGGTCTGGGAGCAAGAACGTCTCGTACGTCTGTTACCCTGTGTTTCGAGATGGAGCGCCGTAAGCGACTGGCAGTATCGGATTATAAGCCTTTCCGGATTGCTGACTTCCTGTAGAACCTTTATGCAACAACGGGCATCTGGCCTGCGCGACTTCGAGGTGTCCATCGGAATCCGTGAACACGATCGAGTCGATATTGCCACTATCGCAGTCCGGGACGGGAGTGTCGAGATCACACCGGACCGCACGTCACAAGAGTATTTGGAGCTCGATCCGGTAGCGGCTGCGCGTCTATTTTTTGGAGGCATTCCAGGTATCAGTTATGACGAGATTCCCCCAGGTCTGGCAGGCCTGCTTCCCGTGCCGATACATGTGCCGGAACTGGATCATGTGTAGAAGTCTGTTCGAAATGAGGAGTGAGGGCTTAGGGAAGGTTTGCGCCAGGCCTACTATGGGCAGCGACGAGCCCAAGATCTGGCAGGAACGCTGAGAATGGAGGTTCGAATGAAAATACGAAAGGTCCCAAATGGGTTTGCGATCTGGCTCCCGACGGAGAGCTGGTACGGCGATCGGCGCTTCAGATACCTCTATAATCTGCGTGAGTTCTGGCTTCCGAGATCGTGGAACATCGAGATCTTCGAGCCGGACGGGGCCGAAGAGATGAGGCCACTCAGTAACGATGAGATACGGAGAGAGCTACAGCAGGCTATTGGCACGGAGCCACTGAGAGAGCTTGCTGAGGGCCGCAGGGATGCCGTCATTATCGTCGATGATCTGTCCAGACCGACCCCGACTTTTGCTATAATACCTTTCATTCTGGATGAACTGATAGCGGGTGGGATCGACGAAGGAAAGACAAAGATCATCATTGGGGTGGGCACGCACCGCCCGATCACGAAGAGGGAGCAGCGGAAGAAGCTCGGGAAGGAGATCGTCGACCGTGTCGAAGTCGTCAATCACAATGCCTTTACGCGCAGGATCAAGACTTACAGACGCCCGAATGGCGGACCGGACCTGAGCATCAGCCAAATCGTGGGTGATGCCGATCTCAAGATCGCCGTGAATGGCATCATTCCACACGGTGGGGCCGGTTTCGGTGGTGGGGCGAAGGCCATTCTGCCGTCGGTTGCTACCTACGATACCATACGTTTCAACCACGACACTTACGCATGGGAGGAATGCGGCATCGTCTATCCTGAGGAGATCCAGTCGGATTGTATAAGAAAAGATATGGAACTGTGTGCCCGCGCCGTTGGCCTCGACTTCAGTGTGAACCTGGTGTTCACACCGTTCAAGGAGATACTGGGCGTGTTCGGGGGCGACTTCATCAAGGCTCACAGACAGGGCTGTGCATTTGCCCAAAAGTTGTACCTGACCGAGGCTCCTTCGGAACAACTGGATATTGTTATCAATGATAGTCACCCGCTGGACTTGGACATCACTCAGTCATACAGGGGCGCCTGGCCCGAGAAGTACGGAAAGACAAGCGTGCTCGTGGCCGGTGCCCGGGATGGTTGGTCCTATCACGGAGACAGCGGAAAATCGTACAGAGTCTATAGACGGATGAGGAAGCAGCAACCACTTGATTTCTACCGGTTCAAGGGCACGGGCGGGGCTGAGGAAAAGGATGGACTCTACTACTCACCTGTGCTTAGCTCCGGCGAATTCTATGAGCGGGACAGTAGACACCGGTTCTTCAACCGGTGGGATGAATTGATTACCGGACTGGACAGCAAGGGCAGGGGAATGACGGTAGGGATTTTTCCCTATGCCTCCCTGCAACTGGAGAAAAAGTAGAGACACGGTTCTCAAAGAGGAACGGATCTTTATGTAAAGGGGATATGCGAGCATTTGAAAAGATAGCTTCAAAACCGAAGCTTCCTGATGCCTGGTTGAACTAAATGAGGTTTCATGAACAGGTGGCATTGCAAAGGGTTGACCCGAGTGCGGCATCCTGCACCTTTTTGAGGATATCCGAAAAACCTTTAAGCGCTCCGGCGGGGAGAACGCCTACGAAATAGATAAGGAAATGGCCGAGAGAATTATCGTCCCCAAAAGGGTCTCGACCCGGTATAAGGGAGGGGTGGATGGACAGTAACAAAGATAACAATTTTACGTTCAGGGCGTTCCTGATAGGAGCTTTCCTCTGTTGCGCGATGAGTGCCTGGTTCTCCTATGCCGGGATATTCGTACAGGGCTCCGATATGACCCAGCATTTCCCGGGACCGGGAGCTCTCTTTTTATTTCTCATTCTTATAGCTGTAGTTAACCTGTTCAAGCGACTCGGCGGGGGGGGTGGTCTCGGAAGAGGGGAACTTGCGGGCATATACACGATGATGTGGATCACCATACCGATCTTAAGCTGGGGGCTTATCTGGGAACTCGTTCCCAGCATGGTCGGCCTTTCCTACTATTCCACCCCGGAGAATCATTGGGCTGAGCTTTTCGGACAGTACCTCCCGTCCTGGGCTTTCGTGCAGGATGAATCTGCTATCAGAGGATTCTTTGAAGGGGCTCCTGCGGGTTCCGGGGTGCCTTTGGGCATCTGGATTATACCTCTCCTCTATAGAGCGATATTCCTGATGGCACTCTATCTGGTTATGATATGCTCTATGGTTATATTAAGGAGACAATGGATGGAGAGGGAACATCTGGTCTTCCCATTGGCTGTTATGCCGCTCGAGATGATCGGCAGAGGAGGTAAACACAAATCTATCTTTAGAAGTCGTCTTACCTGGGTAGGTTTCTCGATACCTTTCATCATATATTCCTGTAACGCCCTCCACTCTTACTATCATTTCCTACCGGAGTTGAAGCTTGATGTCGTTTTCTTCCTATTTAACAAGTCTACCCAATTCGAGATAAGGGTGCTTTTTTACCTCATAGGTTTCACGTATCTCGTAAACCTCAAAGTAGCTTTTAGCCTCTGGTTTTTCAGCCTGATCGGCAGCGTTCAGACCGGGATCCTCCGGATGCTCGGCTGGAGCTTAGGACCCCGCGAAGTCTGCACGGCTAGCGGGCCGAGTGTTTCACATCAGGGTATGGGTGCTCTTATAGTGTTCGTGTTGCTCGGACTTTGGAACGCGAGGGAACATATAAGAAATGTGTTCAGAAAGGCTTTTAAAGAGGCCCGGGACGTGGACGATTCCGATGAAGTCCTTTCATACAGGCATGCTGTGACCGGTATGATAGCTGGAACGGTTGTTATGTTTGTCTGGCTTCGTTTTTCCGGCCTCGGTCTGTGGAATACGGCCTTTTTCCTTTTTGGAGCATTTGTGATATTTCTTGCCCTAACACGGGTTGTGGCCGAGGGAGGGACCGCCTGTGTGAAATCGCCTCTGACCCCACAGTCCTTTGCAATACATGGCCTGGGAAACGACATGCTCGGTACAAGAGGGATGTCTTCCCTCCTCACAACCTTCTGTTGGGCTTCTGAGATGAAAACTCTGGTTATGACTTCGGCTGCCAATAGCCTCAAGATAGTTGGTGATGTCGGGGTTGGAAGACGGAGATGGATCTTCTGGGCAATGCTCTCAGCTATAGTTATAGGCATGATCACCTCAACCTGGGTTTTGCTAACACTGGCATACAAATACGGAGGGCTCAACTTACATCCGTACATACAGCAGGGGGGATATGGTTTCGGAAGATTTGTAGCAGAACTGATGCGTAATCCCTCAACTACGGACGGATGGAGGTGGGTTTTCACCGGGATAGGGGCTGTCGTGATGGCTGCGCTTATGATATTGCATCACCGATTCCTCTGGTGGCCGCTGCATCCCATAGGCTTCACAGTCGGGAACACCCTGCCGCTGATACATACCTGGTTCAGTATTTTCGTGGCATGGGTCCTGAAGTCGATTGTGCTAAAATATGGCGGGGCGATGCTTTACAAACAACTGCGCCCATTTTTCCTCGGGCTTATACTCGGACATGTCTCTGTCGCAGGATTCTGGCTTATAATTGACTATTTCACTGGGGTGACGGGGAATATAGTCCCCTTTGAATTTTGAGCAGGCAAGAGCTTAATAACTGAATATGGGGAGCTTCTATCCCAATATCCGCATTATCATAGAGTCATCAAATCTTCCTGGATAGAGGGAAAGACTATATTGTCTGTTCCAGGCTTGAGGCATACACTCGCCGCATCGATCCCCTCATAGCTTTCCAGTCTTTATGTTCGATTTCCCTTGCGAATTATTTGAAGGTGAAGCATCTTACACTGACTATGAGCATTCCGAGTGGCCGCAGATATATATACCCACCGTTGTTGCTGGCTCGAACTCCTGCGAAACTGACAGGCGGGAATATCATTATATATGCCGCTCTATCGAGTTTGGGGTTAATGGGAAGGCACAGAATTTCACCGCACATGCCATCAGCGGCAATGGTTCTTACGGCGGCGTACTCGATCAGTTCACTCTGAAGTACAAATAGTATGCTGTAGGATATCCGGAAACGACGAGAGGTGGTACTCTGATCAGGGA
>CAZTBA010000345.1:0-6757 GCA_964611725.1 uncultured bacterium | reverse complement strand
TCATAGCACAGAGCAATAACCCCTATGAGACTACCGAGCCTTTCCACCTGCAATATCAGGAATTCAACAGGAACAGAGGCAGGATGCCCGGGCAATTGAAGATCCGTATAAGGTACAAAAAATATGTGACCCCCTGGTTCGATTATCTGATCGTTTCGAAAGATGAGATGCGGGGGATACTCGAAGGTACCGGGTGGGGCATCAAGCGTTTTATAGACTCAGGGGGTTCCATTTACATAGCGGTAATTGAGAAGGAAAGATTTTGATAAAAAGAAAACAATCTTCGTCTATTATCGGAAAATGAAGGGGGGTTAGTATGAGACTTGGCGGGCCTGTGTTTGGGGATTTCGGAGATCTGGATCAGTGGGTTGCTGCGCTGCAACGTTCTGGTTACAGCGCGGCATATTGTCCGGTGGATGCCAATCAGAGCGATGACGTTATCCAGGCTTATTCCGAGGCGGCTGAGGCTGCGGACATCGTAATCGCGGAGGTGGGGGCCTGGAGCAACCCTCTTAGCTCCGATGACAAAACACGCCGCGACACCATATCAATGTGCCAGGAGCGTTTGGCTTTGGCGGACAAGATCGGGGCCAGGTGCTGCGTCAACATCTCCGGATCGCGTGGTCAGGAATGGGACGGTCCACATGCCGATAACCTTACGGAAGAGACATTTGATCTGATCGTGGAGACAGTGCGGGAAATCATCGACGCGGTTAAGCCAGGTCGCACGTTTTACACTCTCGAAACAATGCCGTGGGCATATCCGGACTCGCCGGCTTCCTACCTCAGGCTGATAGGTGCCATCGACCGCAAGCGGTTCGCCGTTCATCTCGATCCGGTGAACCTCGTCTGTAGCCCCCAGAGGTTCTACGGTAACGGTTCACTCATTATGGAGTGCTTTGAGAAGCTCGGTCCGTATATCAGGAGCTGTCACGCCAAGGATATCGCTCTGAGCGACAAGCTCACGGTACACCTCGATGAGACTCGCCCTGGCTTAGGAGGGCTCGACTATCGTATTTACCTGCAGGAGCTAAGCAAAGTTGATCCAGACACCCCACTTATGCTGGAACACCTGAAAACCGAGGAAGAATATACGCTGGCTGCCAGCCATATCCGGTCCATCGCAACAGATCTGAACTTAACCTTCAAATGAATTCCGAAAGAGGACATACAAAATCCTTTTCACTATCCGACTCATGTAGAGGAGGCCAAATGAACCAGTACTTTGCGGCTTACGAACCGGACCTGAGATGCTACCCCAACTACTCCTTCGAGATCGGGGATGTCGATGGCGATGGCCAGATAGAGATGGTCTCGCTCAACCAGAACGGAAACCGGCTCAGGGTAGTCAAGCTAAATGGTGAGGTATTATTCGAACGGAGGGTCATCAACCACGGAAACTGGAGCACTCCCCTTATCTGCGTTGCTGACATCGATGGGGATGGCTGCGATGAGGTAATCGTTCCGAACTTCGGGCACTGGTTCGAGTCGAGGATCATGGCCTTCAATGCTGAAGGCGAGAAGGTCGGGGAGCATTCCTTCGGTAGTTACGGCAAAGACGACTATGGGATCGGTGTTCCGCTCCTGGCCCCGATGCGCTTTCAGCACGACGCCCGGCCCGGGGTTGTAGCTGCAGTTGCCGGGGGCTATGTGGTTGGCTTGGATGCCGAGCTGCGGGAGGTCTGGCAGACCGAGGGATTTCACAATGATTTCGGACACGAGTTCTACGTAGCGGACGTTGATGGCGATGGTCTGGACGAGGTCGCTCTCTGTACGCTCGATCATATAAACGGAGGGCGTGAAAACGCAGGCGAGCTTGTACTGCTCGATGACGACGGCACGATCCTCCTGCGCCGTGATGCCAATGATTACCACAGCGACCCCCATTTCGACGATGTGGCGATGGCCGATTTCCGGGGTATAGGTCGCAACGAGATCCTCTTGGAGAAGGGAGTTCTGATAGATCTGAACGGGAATGTTATCTGGGATGTGTCGGATCAATTCGATCACGGACAGTGGATCGCCCACACACCTGATCCTCGCGGGGAAGGAAGGCTGATATTCATCTCTGAACTGTGGGGATCTGAAGGAAAGAGCGCACTGTTCTCGGGTGACGGCGAGAAGCTGATGGAGATCAGGGATCTGCCGCGGTCGAAGCTCGATCCGGAGAGATTTCCCAGGTGGCGTGTCCTTCCCACCCGTTGTCACATCGTACAATGGACGCCGGAATCGGAACCCGAGATATTCTTGGCCGAACAGGCCTGCAGCCCGACCTCGCACGACTGCTTCTCGACGGTCCATTTCGAGCTCAAGGCTTTCTTCATCGATCTCGAGGGAAATCTCGTCGGGACTCTCCCGTTTGAGGATGCCCAGGTCGAGGGATACTGGTATAACGGCGAAGTCCGCTCCCGGGTGGCCGATGTGGATGGCGATGGCCAGCAGGAGGTTATCTTCATCAAGCAGGACGGACACGTTGTGGTAATCAAAAAGCGGACAGGAGGTTGATGCAATGACCCGGCCACTGTATGTCACCTTCACGATGGATTGCGAAAGGATAGCCGCCGAATCGCCTCCGGGTGGTCCGAAGACATGGAAACTCAGCGAGAGGGCGATCCGCGGATATTGCGGGCTTCTACTCGAAAGCAGTATGGCTGCGACGCTTTTTCTCACGCCCGAGTGTGGGCAGCAACACAAAGGAATGCTGAAGGGTCTCGAATCGCGGGGTATTGAGCTCGGGATGCACATCCATCCCCAGAGCTTCGGCGACCACCGGTATTCCCGGTACCTCGGCCAGTACAGCCGCCAGATGCAGCGTGATATCCTCCGGCAGGGTATGGATATCTTAACGGAGATCCTCGGGGAACGCCCTACGTCCTTCCGCCCGGGAAATTTCTCTGCCAGCGATGAGACGTTCCCGGTCCTCAGCGAGTTGGGATTTCGACAGGGCTCGGTATCCGATCCCGGACGCGATGTGCCGGATTATGCCGCTGTCTGGATGGATACATGTCCATACCCACACTGGGCAGATGCGGAGGACAGGCTCAGTGCTGGCGACCTCCCGTTTCTCGAAGTCCCATTGACCACCGATCCGGATCAGCGGCATCCCAACGGTTTTCCGTATGAGCTCAGGATCGAGAGCGGACCTTTCCGGGACTGGCATCTGCCGATCATCCGCAGGGCCCTCGAACGCATGGATTCCGATAATGTGGGGTTCCGGAACCTCTGTATATTCACCCACAACTGTTTCGAATACGATAATGCGAGCATCGATCAAACAAAGACGCTGAGAGGGATCGTGCAGTACATCGATACCCTCCGTAATGAATACGATGTAATACCGGCTACCCTGACGGAAATTCGAAACCTGTTTGTAGAGGCAACTAAGATTTAGGTGGTTTTCACAAAACCCTTGTTTTGATAGGCATTCAGCGGTCAGCAGTCAGTTAGAAGCTGAAAGCTCACGGCTGATGGCCGAATGCTTGCGATATTTATTGCTGCGAAGATCTGGTTTATCCTTTCCATAGATGCAAGAGAACATTGTAGAGTCAAAACTCGAAGGGAGGGAAATAGTGGACAGAGATTCTCGACCCAACATACTCTGCATAATGGACGACCAGCACCGGTTCGATTACCTCGGTTGTGCCGGGGCGGACTTCATCCACACGCCGAACCTGGACCGCCTGGTCGAAAGAGGTATTCGCTTCACACAATGCATCACGAACTGCCCTGTATGTGCACCGGCACGTATAGGTCTGGCCAGCGGCCTTCAACCGTTCCGCTTGGGATCACTGGATAATGGAAGTTTCCTGCCGCTGAGCGTCCCGACCTATTACCAGCGCCTGCGCGATCACGGATACCGGGTCGGCTGCGTGGGCAAACTCGACCTTGCCAAACCGGATCACTATAACGGACGTTTCGGCGACCGCCCCTATGCCTACGCATGGGGGTTTACACATCCCGAGGAGTGCGAAGGCAAGATGCATGCAGGCAGTTCACCAACACCGATTGGTCCCTACACCAATTATCTGGAGGAGAAAGGTCTGCTCCAGAGGTTCTACGAGGACTACGGACAGCGTCGGGTCAAAGGGTGGAATGTAGGCGTATCATACGATTCGGTGCTCGAGACCGAGGACTTTGAGGATGCCTACATTGGCAGGCGCGCCGCCGAATGGATAGAATGGGTCCCCGACGATTTTCCGTGGCACTATTTCGTTAGCTTTGTCGGTCCCCACGATCCCTTCGATCCACCGACAGACTACGCGGAGCGCTACCGTAAAGCTGATATGCCGGAAGCCATCCATGATACCTTAGAGGGGAAACCCCGGTGGCTGGACGATCGCTATTCCGCCCCCGATCCGGAGGAGATCGCCGTAACGCGACGGCAGTACTGTGGTGCCATCGAACTGATCGATGATCATATCGGACTTATCTTAGACGCGCTGGAACGGCGCGGTATGATGGACAATACCTATATAATCTTCTCGAGCGATCACGGTGAAATGCTCGGTGACCATGGATTTTACACGAAGAGCATCCCGTATGAACCGGCGGTAAGGGTTCCGCTGATCGTTTCCGGACCCGGAATCGAGGGTGGAAGGGTATCCGATGCGCTTATCGAGCTGATAGATATTAACCCTACCATCTGCGAACTGGCCGGGATACAGCCGAGGGAAAACACCGATGCCCGATCTTTCAGCTCAATCCTCCAGGGTGAGAGTACAATGCATCGGACCGAAGCCATTAGCTGCATCCGCAATTTCAGATTAATCCGCACGGACAGCTATAAATTGATCCAGAACTACAATGATACCACGGAGCTTTATAACCTGGAGGAAGATCCGCAGGAGTTGAACAATGTGGCGGAGGAGTGTCCCGATGTTGTCGGAAAGCTCACATCACGTTTGAGAGGACGCATTGTGGAAGGTAAGTGGCTTAGATAGGCTTTACGATTAATGGAAGAAAGATGAGGGCGTTTGTCACTGTAGGGGCAGGGCATGCCCTGCCCTTATCCGGAGTTCTGCAGGATAATATAGTTCTGTCCAAATAGATTCGCCGCTTTCGTTGCTTCGGGATCTGATGTTATTTCTATGGAAACGCCCTGGATAAGGATTGAGAATCTATCCGTACAAAAATCTATGGACGATTGATTCTATGAGATGCCGAAACAAGTTCGGCATGACAGTTTGCCAGATCTACTACAGCAGTGTACCAGAAACGCCGCCTCTTAGCGTCATCCTGAACTTGTTTCAGGATCTCTTTAAATTTACAAGGTGGCCCGATTATTTTATAAATCTTCATGTGGGACGTCTCCGAAAGTTATAAGAGGTGAAAACCATGGCTTTGAATTTCAGGGTACAGGCGGTTCCTCTCGGTTACGACGGTGTTTCGTTCCAGGTGGATGGAATCGAATTGACTCGCTACAACACAGGTCGGTTTGTTCATCGTCCGTATCTGTTCCCTCTGGTGGGCCCTTCGGGCAGGATGCTGACCAGGATAGGGCATCCGCACGATCCGATGGGACACCGCCATCACTACTCGATATGGATCGCACACCACAAGGTCAATGGACTCGACTTCTGGGGTGACGATGGGGACAACAAACAGGTACATAAGAAGTTTATCGAGCTCGACGACGGCCCCCAATCTGCCCGATTGGTGTGTGAGATAGCTTGGAATGCCAGCGAGAAGAGGACTTTACTTAATGAGGTAAGGGAAATTACCGCAACTTACCCGGAAGCTTTTCCCGCTCCGGGCAGCGATTTGCAGAACGCATACTGGTATCTGGACATCACAAGCAAGTTGGAGCCAGCAGACGAGCCGGTGATACTGGGCGCGACGCCTTTTGGCTTGCTTGGCGTTCGGATGGCGAAATTCATCGGGGTGAAGGACGGAGGTGGCAAGATACAAAATTCCAGCGGCCAGATAAACGAAAGCGGGATCTTTGCCCAGCCTGCCCGTTGGTGCGATTACTCGGGTTGGGTAAGTGAGGTGGTTCGGGAAGGCATCACGGTGTTCGACGCCCCTCAGAACTTCGGGCACCCGGCGCAGTGGCACGTGCGGGATGATGGATGGATGTGTCCTTCGCAGTTTCGTCAGCAGGCTTTGCCTCTGAAGGCCGGAGAAAGCGTTACCTTCCGCCATCGTCTGCTCGTTCATGGCAGCGTGTTCGATCCCTCTGTGATTGAAAGACATTACAAACTCTGGTTGACAGATTTACGAGAGGAAGCGGCAACATAATTTCTGGTGTATCGAGGCAGTGTGGAGGTAAACCATGGCAAATGAAAGCAGTTCCCTTGGGATTATCTTTGAGAAAAACGTGCCGGTTCCGATGCGGGATGGTGTTACTCTGCGTGCCAATGTCTTTCGTCCGGACATGCCGGGCGAGTTCCCGGGTCTCCTGATGCGGACCCCGTACGGGAAGGCGGGGGGCGGGTTCGACCGGTACGTGCGTGCGGGATATGTTGTCGTCACCCAGGATACACGCGGCCGCTACGCCTCAGATGGCGAATATGTCACCTTCACCGTCGAGGATACAGGCGACGCTGAGGATGGCTACGACAGCGTCGAATGGCTCGCACGGCAGCCCTATTGCAACGGCAAGGTCGGCACGATGGGAGGCTCTTACAATGCATGGATGCAGTGGAAGCTGGCCAAACTCCGGCCACCTCACCTGATGGCCATGTGTGCCTATTCCATACCGACAGAATTAACCGAGTTAGACTGGCCGGGTGCCTTCCGTCCCGCACGGCGTATCCAC
>CAZTBA010000344.1:0-6766 GCA_964611725.1 uncultured bacterium | reverse complement strand
GAACTATTACGGAATATCGGAATACTATAGACCGATTCCGGAAATAGATCACTGGATACGACGCCGGATGCGCATGTGCTACCGGAAACAATGGCGCTATTGTCGTACCCGTGTCCGCAACCTTCTCAAACTTGGGGTAAAGCCGAATGTGGCGATTCCCATGAGCTTGAGCCGTAAAGGTCCATGGAAGATGGCGCGTACATTAGCCACGCAGACTGGTATGACCAACCAATGGCTAAAGGATCAGGGACTTGTGTCTGTCAAAGAACAGTGGGTTAACATTCATTACCCGACTACGGTCCGGTAAGTTCTGTGAACCGCCGGATGCGGACCCGCATGCGGGGTGGAGTGGAGAGTGCGGGAGAAAAACCCCCGGCTACCCGATTAGGACGTTTTTCCCTTTGGTTTCTTGACCCGATACTTCGCTTCAGGCTCGTGCACTGCAGGCAATTCATCCAACCATGACAAAGCCCTACCGATGACCAGCTCCTTCATTGTCGCGTGATGAGTACTTTTCATTGGAATCAAGCGCATTTGAAATCCATGTCGGCGCGCCATTTGTTTCACTTCTTCTGCTTCATCATACGTCATAAGAAAATCGCCTCTTAGCGACTCGCACATCGTAAATAGATATTCATGATCCAGATGATGGTGTTTATAAAGACGCTTACCAGCCTTTTTTCCACCGGCAGTATATGGCGGATCTATGAAATAGACTGCTTCCTCGTTAGTAGAAAATTCCGCCATCACCTTCAATCCATCATCGCAACGGAAATCGATCCTGCTCACAACATGATTTAGATTGATGAGCCTGTTAGCAAGCGTCTTAGGATACCAGCGAGAGCCAATTCCTTTTCCGTTCTCTCCATGCTTTATAAAGCTAGAGCCTTCGGCAAGTATCCCTCCATGCAACGTTCTATTCTTCAGAATTGTCTGGAACGCCTTCCCTCTTTTCGTAGTTGGAGTTTTCTGGAGTTCCTCTAACACTGCCTCTCTCGTCATATTGAAAGCCAGGATTCGATTGCCCAACCATTCCCCATCACCACTGACTACAGCTTCCCAGACGGCAGCAACTTCGTCATCCAACTCGACCATGACAGCCCTTTCAACCAAATTTTCAAAGAGAGCTGTAAGACTGATGGTTGCCCCGCCAGCGAACGGTTCGACCAGAATACGTGGCCGTGTATTCATAGACGCTAACCAGCGTCGGAATGTCGGCACGAACCATGTCTTTCCACCAGGATATCGAAAGGGACTTCGCTGTGGAACAGACGCTACATTCACCGGCTTCGGTAGTTTTGTTTCCTCGGAAAATTCAGGAAATAATGAAATTTGTCTATGTGTAGACATGTCAAAACGGCCCTTCTATAGTTTGGTTCGTTGGAGGAGTTTCAAGTTGCTCGTCGAGTTTTTCTTGAAGCAGCTTCATGAAATCTTCTACTTTCCCGAGCGATGGTGTGGTAATGGAAAGCAATGCGGGCTCAAACTGGGTAAAGACTTCATCCACCTTCGTGAGAGAGTATCTTCCTGGTCCTTGGTCTTTTCCCACGAGCAGCTTCAGGTCGTAGACGAGCCATGCAATATCTGCATCACCTTTCGAAACTTGTGTCAAGCTGGGCAGAGTCGCAAAGAAGCTTTTGTTCAATGCCACGGCGATTTTCTTTCTCCAACTGTGGAGGATTCCACCTTTGTAGACGAGCTGCGGGACGAGTCTCTTTCGAGAAGATGAGAGGTAATCAGGACGAGGATAGTTCGGTTCTTTCGACCAGTCCATTGACGCTCGGTCTCGCGGATCGCTCATGTAATACTGGAATGGTTCACGAACATTTCCAGAGATGTAGACAGCCTGAATCTCAAGCGCGCCAAAATCGAGCACCTTACCTTTATTATCATATGCAACGAGAACCACATCGATATTTCCGGCGGACTTACCACTGGAGTCATTCAGGCGTACTTCCGTCAGAGAACTCCATCTTGTTGTTTCATCAAAAAAGAATGAAGCGGCATCATCAGCGATAATCCAGTCTTGGCGAAACCGGATGGGGCAGGTAATAACAGGTTCGTTCTCGTGATAGATACTGCACACGCCAAGAGGATCTTTCGCCTTGTCTTTTGTGCAATTCGGGACTTTGTTGTTAAAAGGGCAAAGGCGATGAGACCGGTATCGTTCGGCCCTGTCGCTTTGGTCAGTTGTCAAATGGCCAAAGACCTCTGCCAGTGGCTGTCCAATTTGAACCATGAAGTCCTTTCTCCATTTTTGCGTCCTAACAAGTTACTCTATAGTTTTCCACATACTACATCAAGCGATGATTTCTTACATTGACCCGCAAGGATTCTTTCACTAAATAATAGCTATATGCCAACTGCATAACATTACAAAAGAGATAATATGAAGAAAATGTATAACTTCGAATTCTTAATGTAGCCTTGTAAATAAAGAGCAATTACGGTAAATCACTAACCTGACGTGGCATTCCCGTTAGGTGGAATGCAAAATACTCAGCTTGAGGGAAAGCAGATCTACCCATCCCAGCTATATGAGATCCCGCTTTACCTTCTCCACCCCGAAAAACACGGAAACCCTGCCTAACTTCCACTGACAGGGTTTCGCGAGATGCACACAGGCCTCCTTCGCTCAGATGATTAAAGAATCTTCTAAGTAATGGCCCATATTGGAATCGATGGTTTCAAGAACCTTCCCTCAACTCGAAATCAGTATAAAAAAACAGGTGAATCTTGTCAAGTCCTTTTTCTTTCAAACACGTCGGATCATTGGCCCTGACTATGGCAGTTTGGATCTTCCTTCTTATATCTTAAGTTTTCTTCGTAAATTACTATAGCTCCTTAGAGATCCTTCGGATCACATATCATAAGGACAGCTTCGTGTCCCCAATTCGGCTCGCTCTCCGATTTCAGAAGGCCTCCCCAGAAGAGCCTGCCATCATTCCCAGTGCAGGCAGCAAAGAGTGCGAGTACATGGGCTCCCTCGCTTTCGACCCACATCTCCCCATGATCACGTCTTTCACCTGTTTTCGGATCATAAGACATTAAATGAACCGGCTTCTCCTTCACCGGGGCCCCGTAGTAGACCTTGCCATCCTTGCCGTAGGTTATCGCATGATAGAGTTCCGATTCGGAAGTGGAAATCTCCTCAAAGGCACTGCCCTTGCCGAGATCCTTCAGTTCACCAGATCCCTCCGGGTCCATCGTATATTCAAAGAGATAACCACCCTTGAACTCGTTCTTCCCCGGTTCCTCGTCCACAAGCGTCGAGAGGCCGTAAAGCCTCTCAGCCGAAGGATCGGCGCAGAGTGCAAACACGCTTGTAAGGGTCGCCTTGGTTCCACCGTTTGGCACTCTCAGATCAAATTTCTCGATAACTCTGCTGTCCGGGTCATAGCGCAGGAGATAGCCTTTGTCGTCGAAGGTGTAAACTTTCTCATCTGATAGGTAAGCCATCGTCCTGGTAGGGTAGTTCCCCACACTGCCCCTTACTTCCGTCGTTCTGCCGGGGATGTCATACTCCGCAAGGAATGCGCTCTTGTGTGTCGTAGTATAGAGCTTCTCCCTTCGGAGATCTATGGCGAGACCCATGAGTGATTCCCCGGGTACTCCTATACCGAGATCCTCGAATTTGCCCGTAGAGGGATCGTAGGTGATCCAGTGCCCCCCGGGATATCCTTCGGTGAACCTGCCCTTGTATTTGTCAGGAGCATAGTCCCTCTCAACGCTATGCGTTCCGAAGTAGACCTTACCATCCTGATCGAAAAGTATGGGGGTGTGGATCTTTGACTGTGCGCAGGCATGATCGCGTCCCCGCTGGCCCGTGATGTCCTGCATGTCTCCGAGGTTATGGACCTTATCCTCCACAGGATCATATCGCATGAAACGGGCGCCGTTAAGCTCGTCATTCAGCTCGAGCGCGAAGGAATAGTCGCATATTCCACAGTAGATGTCTCCCTCCGGTGAGGTTCCCATAGAACTGTATATATGCCAGGAACCGTGACCAAGACCAAAACGACGGATCTCCAAATTAACCTTCATAATACGTCCTCCATTAGCGATTTCAGTGTTACATCGAACTTGCCGCCAGCAGCCAGTAAGCGTTATGTGGCAGCCAGGGTTCGTTCGACTCGTAGTCAGGCGTCCCCTGACCGACGTCCCTCATATCGAGCCACGGTCTGTCGAGGTGAAACGCCCATCTCACTATCCCATTGCATACCGTGCCGGGCACGGCACCGCGGGGATGTCCCTTTATACCGTTATACCTGTGATGGTATACCGGAAGATTGACCTTGCCTACCCCCTCGAACATGGATACACCGTAGGGGTTGACCCCGAGGACCCAATCCATCTGCGACTCGATGTATCCCGGAAGGCTTACCCCGAGCTTTTCGGAAAGGATCATGGCCCAGGCATCGGAGAGGTACTGGCCGTTCTGGCCGACATGCCAGGAGCCGGGCTCACGGTAGCTATGAAAAAAGTCTCCACCTCCGCGATCCCCGTGGATCATTCCTATGCCAAAGGGATTCTTCGATATCTCGGACCTGTGGGCGGCATATCTTTTCAATGACTCAACTACCACCGAAACAAGCTCATCATCCGGGAAATTGAGTGCGAAAAGCGCAAGCGCCGCCGCCCGTATCCCCTCATTAACTATATCGGAATTTGCCCTGAAACATCCATCGGGAAGCTGCCCATCGAGCAGTTTTCCTGCCATTGCCCTTGCTGCCTCGGAGTATTCGCTTTTCCCTGTTGACCTGAAAAGCTCGATTGCAGCAAGTACTCCCTTCTCGGGCGCCATCTCACCGGGACTCATATTCCTCCAGAGATTCTCCGCATTCTCGAGGTAATCGCCCCTTTCGGGAATGAGCCTGCCTATCATCGCGAAGGAGGCAGCACAGAGCTCGTTCTCGTGATTTCCCTGGTCAGGAGCATCCTTGACCGGACGGTCATCTTCGTTTCCGGGGACATTGTCAGTTTCTTCCTCGGGGGGACCCCAGTGTCCGTATCCCGAGAATACCCTTCCCCACAGCCTTCCTGTCCTCTCGTCCTGCATCTTCCTCAGCCACTCGGCACCCCACAGGGCTTCGTCAAGTATGTCGGCCCTGCCGTTGCCATCGAGGTCGAACTTTTCGAAAAACCGTGTCTTAGAATCGTAAGCATAGAGGAGAGAATACAAGGCAAGGGGGGTGTAACCGTTGTACTTGTTGTAGTCGCCGGCATCATGCCATCCGCCTGAGACATCTCTGTGGGAGCCATCCGGGAATTTCCCATCGTCAATGTGACAGGGTTCGTGCCAGCCGGGGACCTCCGTTCCGCAGCGCTGGTAGTAGAAGAACCTGTAGGCGAGCTCCCCGGTGCTCTCAAAGGTTATTCCGGGTGCAATGGAGAACTCGGGCGATATGAGCTCCCTGCCACAGGCCGTAACCTTTACGCTGTAGCTTCCAGGGACGGAGACTTCCGAAAAATCACCAACCCGGTACCACATGCCCCATGTTTCTACTTTTCCGGCAGGCTCCAAATTACCTTCGAGTACAGCCTTCCCATCCGAGGAGAGCACAGAGAAGGTAAGTTCACTGTCCATCATCTCTGACGACTGCAGGACGACCTTCTTTCGGGATGAGGGATCGTAGCCGAGTTGGTTCACAAGGAGGGACAGCTTCCGGGGAAAGGAGAACGAGAGGTGGATATCATCTACCCAGAATATCCCTCCATCGGCCTTCACGATCATGGACATCCTCTTAGCTTCGTCAGGTTTTCGGATGTCTGAAAGCTCGAATTTTGTCCAGCTTTCGACGCCGGAGACGGGCCCTGTGAGGTCCTCTCCGATTATCTCTTTCTTTCCATTGAACCATCTAACCCCAGACCTCAGATTGCCTGCATCCGGTCCCCTGATCCATAAGGAAAAGTCTACTTTAACCACGTCCTCATCAAGGCGTAATGGGACGCTTGTGAGCCCTCCTGATTCCTCGACATCGACCCTCAGGGATCTCTGGCCTGAGTGGAATTGCGATGCGTCGATGCTGAGGCCTTTCAACTCCCTCTTTTCAATATCCCCGCCGAGCGGATACCATCCCCCGAAATGGGGAAGCTCGGCATCGAAACCGGGATTGGGAGCAAGGTTGATGGTTGCAGATAGAGCAAGCGTAGCTGCCATATAATAAGCTCCTTGTCGGATGTCCATAGGAACATTACATTGGACGCGATTAGGCAAGTTTCAGGAATGTTTTTGGGCTTTGGCTAATAGCCTGAGATTCTTCAATCACTATTGCCTTTTCAGATGTTTATCTTTAGAAACGCCTCGGATGAAGTTTAAGGAAATAATCGGGCAACATTTTGGGTAGTGATGATTATAACATCCCACAAAACCTCTGTAAGGGCAGGGCATGCCCTGCCCCTACAACAATTCATTGAACGTGCCTGTAACTCTATTTCGCGGGTTCTCCCTGTCCAAATCCCATTTGAGCGGGTTGGTCCGGACATATTCCCGAATATGCTTCAATTCGGTTTCGTTTTTGACAACGTGTTCGTAATAATTGCATTGCCAGATTGAGCCGTCAGCCTTTCCATGAATTCTATTGATTATCCTGGTTACAGCGGATTTATAGGACCGACAATGGTATGCAACGATCGAGGCGGTACAACCCCGAAACTGCGATTCTCGTGTAGGGGCAGGGCATGCCCTGCCCTCGTTTCGGTTATCATGATAATACCATGAATATGGTTCGGCATGACAACCTATCGAAAGTAGCATCATCTCAAC
>CAZTBA010000343.1:0-6773 GCA_964611725.1 uncultured bacterium | reverse complement strand
CTATAGCAGGGTGTATGGTTGGAACACCGGTAGTAGGGTTTTTTATCTACAACTTGGTGATAATAGGTCTAAGTATACGTGCGATTACAAGTTGGGGCGATTGAAGAATCCTTCAAAGCGCAGCGAGGGCAGCCACCTCGCCAAGCGGAAAGGCATAAAGCTCGTACGGCCATAAGCAGACAGGCCGGATTAGGGCAGGGAAGCACAGACGGAGGAATAGAGCACGGAGGGGACAGTCGGCGGAGTTCACCCTGGTTGATCCTTCCGAGATGTGAGAGTATGAAAAGATAATGTGTCTTTAACCTATCGTAGCTGGGGAGGAGCCATGGTTTCCATTGAAGAACTGGGCAAGTGCATGGAAGACAGTTTGTCCTTGGTAGTGAATCTGGAACACTCTTTTGTCCAAAAGAAGAACGGCATGTCACAACGTGCAAATAAGGGTGGAAAACCTTATTTCACGTTCTATCAGGCCAGTAAGAATCCCAAAAAGGTAGAGCTTTGGATACGCGACGGACATCTTTCGGATGTCCTTAGAGCACTGGGATATCCTTTGATTGATCGGGGACCCAAAGGAGACTATTTGAATATCTTCAGTCTTGAAGCTGCTTTGAAACATCTCAATATCTTGCTCGAACTTAACAAAATTATTGTTGAATTGCCAAAACTTCTAAATTAGTATTCCAGAAAGGCATTGAATACTGGCAGTGCACAGATGTAATTTAGGAAATCCGACAGGATCAGATAACGGAGTTGAGGTAAAGAAAATCATATCTGAGAAATTGGCGTTTACGTTGATTTATTTACAGGGTTTCTTTACCGATAAACGGACAAATATGAGGGGTATAACCACGAATGGAGGGATAGAGCAAGCGGGGGACAGGCGGCGGAGTTAAGAGAAGGTAGATTCACAGGACGGATCTGGACAACGGGGGCCGAGCGATGGCGATATATTGTCAAACAGACAGTCATATTTTCAATCTTCTTTAAACCATAGAACTTTTGGCAAGAACTTTTGTGCTAATACCAGTTTCCCATTGAAGGAGTGCATTAACTGAATCGATGAGACATCTATTGGCAATCAAAGGTGCAATAGCCCGAACTAAGTACCTTTTTCACGAACCTTCTATCCCGGGAATTGGTATAACTACTACTCAAGAGCGCAAAAGTCTTTAGTTTCATCAAATAATTATTCAGATTTCAGTCAAAAATTTCTCAGACTGACAACTTATGTCAGGGTTCATCACTTATATTCACTGTGGTTGAAGAACGATGGAGGTTCCATATGTCCCTTTCGACTCGACCCCCGATGAGGCGAATTATAGAGATAGATTATCTTCTAAGCCAGAGAAAGTATCCAAATGCTCCTGAGCTTGCCAGGGAGTTTGAGGTGAATATTCGCACGATCTATCGGGATATAGATTACATGCGTTATCAAATGGATGCCCCAATAGATTATAGCCAGGAAAGGAAAGGTTATTTCTATTCAGAGGAAGGTTATTCGCTTCCGATCGTGAAGCTCACCGAGGGAGAGCTAATTGCGATATTCTTAGCAGAGAAGGTGTTAAGGGCTTATTCTGGGACGCCGTATCATGTGAAGCTCGAGAGCGCCTTCAGAAAGATCTGTCGCTGGCTTCCCGAAGGGGTGAGCATAGACCTTTCCATTGCTGCCGAAAGTTTCTCCTTTGATATAGGGCCTGTAAGGGAGACCGAGCTTGAGGTATTTGGGAAGTTAAGTCGTGCGGTATCAGAGAAGTGCAGGCTTAAGGTAGAATATTTCACACAGAGCAGAGACGAACTTACGGTCAGGCTTATAGATCCCTATCACATATTGAACCATGGCGGAGACTGGTATCTGGTGGCCTATTGTCATTTAAGGAAGGCAGTGCGTGACTTTGCCATAAGCCGTATGAGGAGTGTGGAGGAGACAGACGAGCTTTTCATAGTTGCTTCTGATTTCGATTTGGAGTCGTATCTGAGGAAAGGTTTTGGGATAGAGAAGGGTGGTAAGCCTATGGAGGTAGCCATCTTGTTCGACCCATATCAGGCAAGGTGGATAAGGGAGAAGAGTTGGGTTGAAGGGGAGGTTAAAGAGGAAAAAGGTGACGGTTCGCTCGTTCTGAGGATCGAGGTCCCGGCAACCGGAGAGCTTCGAAGGTGGGTGTTGAGCTTCGGCTCCCACGCAGAGGTCCTTGAGCCAAGACAGTTGAGGGAAGAGATGAAAGAAGAGGCAAGAGCGGTTTTGGGGAGGTATTTGTAACCTGAGGTTTATGTCAGGATACCATTTGAAAGGGTCCGATCATAAGGGAAGGAGTAGATGATTCGTATAAAAGTTGTTAATACCCCGCCGGAGAAAGCTGCGGAGGAAGAGGTAAATCCTGAACTACTGGACATCTTTCATCGGAGTATATGCGATTCAACAGCTCTTCCTTTTGTGCATCAAAACCAGGTATTTGATAAGGTTCTGAGAAACCAGGAAGTTGTATTAATGGCTGGTACGGCAGCGGGGAAAACTCTTGCTATAGCTGTTCCTCTTTTCGCCAAGTTGAAGTCTGGCAACATTCGTCATGTGATTTTCCTTTATCCCACTCTTGCGCTTTTAGAGGATCAAAGGAAGACAATGGACCGATTAGGAGAGATAACCGGGGTGAAAATTGGCGAAATAAAAGGAGGAATATCTCGCGCAGAGCTAATTACTGCACTGAATAAACCGGTACTTCTTGCTACACCTGACGCTGTTTACTGGCTCTTTCACAAAGATGTCAAATACAGCAGTCTGTTCATCTATGGTTTAGCTCTAATGGACGAGTGGGTGCTTGACGAGGCACACCTTTTCAATGGACTGATGTTACGGAACCTATGGCACCTCAAGCAGCGGGTTAAATTTCTGAGTAAAAGGATAGGAAAGAAATCCAGATGGCATATCCTGACAGCCACGCCTACCAAAGATTTGCTAGCTCTAACGGAGGGAATGGGGATAAAAGGGCAGTCTAAATGTGGCAATATAGAAGTAACTTTCTTGGAACCGGTGAGGAGCTACGGAGAACGACGGGACAAGTTGATAAACGCAGTCGAGTATGCTTTAGCTAACGGGGCCCAGAAGGTGCTCCTGGTTTTTAATTCGGCAGATTTAGCACATCGAGTTTTCGAAGAAGTTAAGGGCAAAACTCGGCTCGATTTACCGGTCGAGCTGAAATGGCGTTTTGGACGAATTGCATGGAATAAGCTCAAACCTTGGTTAGAAAAAGAAGTTGAAATGGATATCGTTGAAAATATTGAGAGATTTCTAAAACGAGAGGAACCTCTCTGCTTGAAGGATCTCCCTGAGGGGTCAACGGTAATTTTGTCTATAGAGCAACTAATAGCTGAGATTACCAAACTTTTGGGAAGGCAGGTTTGGGGCCTCAAGCGTCTGGCTTATGCTGCAGCCCGTGAAGACAGCCATAATCTCATAGAATCTATTGAAAGGAAATTGATAAGCAAAAGCAAACTTGCTAAGCTCTTGTGTACAGACATCAGATCCCGCTTAAGAGATGATGTTGGAGTTGAAGACATAGCCGAAGCTCTGGATGCCTGGGCAACTGAAATCCAAACGGCGTTGGAAAGGATTTGGACTGAAGATACTTTATCTCTATCGGCTCCCGATTTTCCAGAAATCACAGCGGCTCTGAGGGAAGCAGGAATAGCCTCAGAAATAGCTGCTAAGGTCACAGAGCATCTAAAATACACTGTAAAGTTACCAGAAGAAATCGCCGATGAGTTAAAAACTTCGCCTGAGAAATTGGCAAAAAGACATTTTGCTTTTCCTTGGATCGGATGGCTGATAAAAGATAAAGAACAAAGGAAGACATTATCTGAGCGGGTACAGAAGGCCTTAGCACAAGATCAGTTGGAAGTTGAAACTAAACATATAGCTGTCTGGGGAGATTCAGAAGTGCCAATAATCATTTATACAGGGAAGATATCGAAATCGGATCGTAGAGGACTTATTGATGCTTTCGAGGTCCTTCCCCAAGCAGTCCTTATTTCAACATCCGCTGTGGAAGTTGGCGTGGATTTCGCTGCCGATTACCTTATTACTGAGCAATGTGACGGTAACGCTTTTCTCCAACGCATCGGACGGATAGGCCGTCGCCCTGGCATCGAGGGCAAAGCAGTTGTCTTAGTTAACAACGGTGAGGCTTATGTAGAGCTTTATAAACTCCATAAACCACAGATGACACGCGAGGACTTTTCGGGTCTCATCGCCAATCCCAGGGAAGGTATATTCCCTGTTCGGCTTTACGTCGAAGGGTCGGATTTCCTTGATGCCACACATTGGTTGATCAATGCCCAATTGGGCCAGATCGGCCAGTGGCTGAACCAGGCCATGTTTGGTGAGGGGGAGATGACGGGCTTGGCCCGGGAGTTGCAGGCAGCGGGCTTGCCTTTTGCCTATGGTCTGCGGAGCACTCTGCCTGGGGTCAGCCTGCGCGGCGAGGCTGGTGGTGGGGAACCTTTCTACATCTTGCGCAAAGTGCCCAACGAGCGACTGTTTTCGACCGACTCACCGTTCGAGATGGCTCAAGCAGACATGTGGTACCTGGAGTTTCTGTGGCGACCATCTGTTTGGAAGAGGATCATAGTGGATGTGGAGGAGACTTTGAGAGCAAGTCAGGCGATTTCTTGGTGGCAGGATGGGCGATGGCGCTTGCGGGCCAGCTATGGCATTACGGCGGACTATCTGAAGCTCTTCAGCGATGCGCCGGTGAGCGGGGGACAACCATTGAAAGTATTCCTGAAAGCCTTGGAGAGACGGATCAAGGAAGACCTGGCGGGTCTGCTATCAGAGCTACGCCTCCAGGCGGATAAGCCGCTCCCCCGGCTCTTGTTGCGCATCGGCGAGGCTCTACCCTTGTTTTTCGAGCCGCATAACTGCCTTGTCCTGGGCCAGGGGAATGTGCACCTCTTGCGCGTGGACCAGGACGACATCGCCAGCCTGGTAGAGGATGCCCTGGGCAATCCGTTGGTGCTTCCCGACCAGACCTGGCTGCTCCTCTACGGCTACAACAGGGAAAAGGCTGAAGAGTTGCTGGGAAAAGTCTCGGCCCTCAATTTGGGAGAAGTGATCTACGATTGGGGCACGCTGGAAGTGCCAGGAAGCCTTGAACCGATGCTCCTTGACCGAGTGGCCGGGGCCTGTTTTGATATCTACCGGAGGTTGGTAGCACATGTTGGTGGATAAGTTCAAGCAGGCGCTGGGCAAATCCACAGGACGCCAAAGCCTGTACGGCCATACCCTGTCCTGTGTGGACACAGCTTTACGTGTAGCCCGGCTGGTCGGCGAGGAACCGGGACCACGCCTGGACCGGCTGATCTTCGCTACCTTCGTTCACGACGTGGGCAAACTGGATCCAAACTTCCAGGTCATGCTGGAGGCGGCAGCCGAGGGGCAGAAACTACCCGGCAAAAAGGTCAAGCATGAGGCAAGCACGTTCGACTACGGTCATCCCGGAATGGTCGAGGAGAGCAAGGAGGCCATTAGGGAGGAACTCCGAGGGGCATGCGGCTACGACCTAGATCTGTCGAGCCTGGAGGGAGATGCTATGGATCACATCTGGGCTTTTGCTGTCACCCACCACGGCCTCTTCTATATTTCCTATGAGGGGAACAGAAGCGGCACCCTGCGTCCCCTTATCCGCCGCCAGTGGACTAGCTTCTATCCCAACGAGGAGCGGCGTATCACTTTGGTGGATTTGCTCTTTGAGTACCATCCTCTGGGTGGCTTAGTGATGACCGGCGACCTAGTGGCCTCATATTGCCACGAGCAAGGGAAAGATTACGCAGTCCTTTTTGGGCAGGTCTCCAGCTTAGAAAAGCTCCTAGAGCAGCTTATCGAGCGGGCGGGAGAAATTGAGGCAGGTTTGGCCCGATATGACCCTCGGGACTATAGTCTGCGAGAGACATTGCGGCTGCTGGGTGGAGCGTTGTGAGACAGATGATCCAGCGAGTACCTAACTCCATCTTGGTGGTAGATCTGCTGCAGTCAAAGAGATAGAAGGGAGTGATCCTATGTCTGATTTGTCTTTTGTAGCTCAAGCAACCGATGAAACCCTGAGCCGTTGGGGGCTGTCCCATGCAGCCAATAGCCAGACTATCGCTTCTCTGGTAGCCGATGGCGCCGCTTACTGGGAGCAAAGCCTGCCCGATGGCTCCCACCTATCCCTGATCCGCCTCTTCTCACCAGTAGTGCGACGGGAGGAGGTCTTCCTGGGCAATATTTTGCTGAATGATTTCTTGAGTAAGGCTCTGATCCGGGCTGTGGAGCAAGGTAATTTAGGCCGTATGGCACTTCTGGCCAACGACCTGGAGAACTACTATTACCTCTACTACGGCTGGGCCACTCTGGATGAGATAGCGGAATGTTTCCAGCAGGAAGTACTCTCCAGCTTACCTGACCTTTATTTCGGCGACGAGGACCTGGTCAGAGGCATCTACGGTGATGTGGGTCGGATGCTGACTTTCTACAAAAGCAACATCGAACCCTTCCCGGCATTCTCAGTTCCGCGATCTCTCTTGCCTAACCTTCTGGACAAGGTTAACGAGAGATTACGGCAACTGGCTGGTGAAAAAGAGCCAAATATCAATGTTATCTTAGCCATCCTAAGTTTTTTCTATGCTAAGGATGGAGCTGAGATGCAAAGTTTTTACGCTTTTCTCAATCGGGTAATGAGCGAGGGCTCACTCCCGGCTGAAAAGATACGGGCTGTCTTTGCCTTTGGCTCAGAAGAAGCCTT
>CAZTBA010000342.1:0-6791 GCA_964611725.1 uncultured bacterium | reverse complement strand
GCCCTGCCCCTACACGGGGATTATCCTTTCACGAAACTGTATACGGTGCCAAATTCCGATGGAAACAAAAAACCCCGCCTATTAAAACTCAAAAGCAGGGCTAATCTAAATCGACATAGCAGGACCACCTCTCACGCAGTTTGAAGCTCCACCGAGCTCTGGCCCTTTTAATATATTTTAGAAACCTTCCCTGATATGAAGTTAATATAAGAATTCTGGAGGTTTTGCCAAGTATTTTTTTGCCTGATCCCTCCCCTCTTTCAAATTCTACGCTCCCGCTCCTCACGCCCTTCCGCCATACGCCTTACGCCCTACGCTCTACGCACTACGCCCCAGCGTGCATTAGTCCTTGACAAGCTTAACCCCTTGTATTAATATTGATTTCAACTTTCGCCCGGAACTTTCCGAAGCAGAAGCCTGGCCAAGCAGCCTGGAGGTAAGAACATGATAAAACTGGCTTTACACAGCATCTCATATGCCGGTTTCTTCTACGAGGGCGGTGCACTTCCTGTCGAAGAAATAATCGCCCGTGCGGCGAGGTTCGGCTACGAGGGACTCGAAATCATGGCGAAGCGCCCGATCTGCTCCCCATTCGATTTCGATACCAAACGTGCTACTTCATTACGAAAACATGCGGAAAAGCATGGCATCGACCTCTGCTTCCTCGGGGGATACATCGACCTCCCCAAGCCCGTCCCGAGCGACCGCGAAAAGGAGCTCGTCTTCGCACGGGAGAGCTTCAGGCTGGCATCTGATCTGGGGACACCCTACGTGCGCATGTACGCCGGGGGTGAGAAGATACACTGGGAAGCCAAGGAATGGGACCTGTGGAACTGGTCGGTCCAAGGTTTAAAGGAACTCCTCCCATATGCCGAGAAATACGGGGTCAAGATGGCGCTCGAGGTCCATACCGGTATCGCACAGACGGTCGATGCGCTCCTTGATATGCTCGAACAGACCGGTTCGGAAGACATAATGGTCTGCTTGGACCCACCTCTGCTTGCGATACACGGTGAGCCGGCGTACGATGCAGTCAAAAAAGTCGGCAAGAAGATCGTGCATGGTCACGTGGCCGATTTCAAATCCGGCGCTCCGCTCGTCGAATATGAGACCGTGCCGGGGCTTGCCGTCCGGCGCGTGGAGCGTCTCATACAGGTGCCGCTCGGGGAGGGTATGGTGGAGATAGAGCCGTTCATGAAAGGATGTTACGAGCTCGGGATAGATGCGGCGATGGCCTTCGAGGTCTGCACCCCGTTCCACATCGCACACAAAATGCCGACACTCGCGGATGTGGATAGATTGGTCGAGCAGTCGGCGGTTTACCTCAAGGAACTCCGGAAAAAGGTGGAAACGGAATGTGGATTGTAGATTTGAGACCGTGGATTTGGGAGAAGCTTATCCTGCTTAGAAACCTATGATTTGGGAGGCAATCAAATGAAAGGCGAAAAGCTTGCACTATTCGGAGGTCAGCCGGCATTCCAGAGTAAGGAAAAACTCGACAAGGCCTCGCACTGGCCCAATTTCGGGAAGGAGGAGAAGAAAGCGATACTCGAGACCATCGAGAAGGGCAGCGGATGTTACGAGGCGATAGGCGAGTTCGAGAAGGACTTCGCTTCTTACCACAACGTGGAGTTCGCCCTGGCACACAATAACGGCACATCCTCGATCCACTCCGCCTACTTCGCCGTCGGTGTCAGCCCCGGGGACGAGGTTATAGTCTCGGCCCACACCTGGCATCTCCAGGTCTCACAGATCCTCGCACTCCACGGCTTGCCCGTCTTCTGCGATATAAGCCCAAAGGATGCCACGATCGATCCCGAGGACATAGAGAGGAAGATAACCCCGCGCACCAGGGCGATAGCCATCCTTCACCCCTATGGCGCCGTTGCACCCATGGACGAGATCATGGAGGTGGCCCGAAAGCACGAACTCCCGGTCATAGAGGACTGCTCACACGCCCATGGTGCTACACACAAGGGAAAGAAGATCGGAACAATAGGTGACATAGGGTGCTTCAGCCTTCAGGCGAGCAAGCTCATGACCGGCATAGAAGGCGGGATGATGGTCACGGACAATCAGGAATACTACGAGCGCGCTTGCGTTCTGGGTCACTACGAGAGGATATCGAACCTGAAAAACGAGCAATACAGTCGGTTATGCTCGAGAGACAAGCTTCAGGCACCCAGTTGCTTCGGGTTCAAATACCGTATCCACCCCCTGTCCGCAGCCATGGCGCGTGTGCAGCTCAGCCACCTCGATGAGCAGAACGCGGTGAGGAGGGAGAACATGGTCTACCTCACCGAATCACTCAAGGGTATCAGCGAGGCCTTCGAGCCGGCCTACGAGGCTCCCCAGACCGAGAGGTTGTGGCTGAACTACATCTGTCAGTACCATGCCGATCGTGCCGGTGGCGTCCCGCGGGATAAGCTATCCGAGGCCTTGACTGCCGAAGGACTGCCGGTGACGTTCGGCCGCGTCGGATACGTGCCCGTATACTGGAATCCGCTCTACGAGGAGCGCATCAGCATGTGGGGTGAGGGCTACCCGTTCGATGCGCCTTACGTATCGAAAAAGGTCTACTACAAACGTGGCGATTGCCCAGAGGCGGAAGCGTACATTCATCGTACAATAGGGCTCCCGGTGCTCCATAACCCCTGCGATAAAGACCTGATCGACGATATAGCCGGAACATTTGCAAAGGTGTTGAAAAACATAGATAAGCTCAAGTGATCCCCTGAAGGAGGCGTAAAATTGGCGAACGTTCACCCTCAGATCGGACTGGTGCGAGGCGAGCCGCTTAACCCTTTCGCGGGATATGCGTCCGAGATCCTGGACTGTATAGGAATAAGCTATACCTGGATCGGCCGGAAGGAGGACTTCGGCTTCGAGGGCGACCTGATACTCATACCGAATGTGAATTTATCCCGGGAGATGCTCAAGTTCGTTACCTCGTGGGCGCGCAGCGGGAAGCCGATGATCGCCTTTCGCCCGACGGGGGAACTCCTGGAACTTTTCGGACTCAGACTGTCGGAAAGCCGCACTTTCGCCTGGCCCGACCGATACATCCGCTGGAACGACGGACAGGTCCTCCAGTACCACGGGCCATGCGACCTCCTGGAACCTGAAAGGGCTGAAGCTGAAGCGCAAGTTCAGTGGGACCTCCACAGCCCACCATCCCGGCATCCGGCTGTAGTGAGGCTTGAGGGGGACAGCAGGCGCGCTGCTTTTGCCTTTGACCTTGCACAGTCGGTGGTCCTTTCGAGACAGGGGCGGAGCGATCAGGCCGGTGACGGGACGAACCCCGATCCTGATGGTGACGGGATGTTCAAACCGAACGACCTCTTTGTGAACCACTTGGACCCCGCGCTCAAGGACGTACCGCAGGTCGATATTCTGCTCGAGAAGTTATCGGAGATAATATCCTGGGCGATACATCCGACGCCGGTGATGCGCATATGGCACCTCCCCGAGGGCAACACATCGGCAGCGATCATGAGCGGGGACAGCGATGGATGTCCGCTGGATGTGATGTACTCTGCATTCGAGCTCTGTGAGAGCTACGGGGCACCCTATACACTTTTCCTAATGGAGGACCAGTTTGAATCCCTGAAGCCTTCCGACGTGGAAGACCTGAAGAGACGCCGCCACAATGTGGCACTCCACCCCTGGCTCAACGGACGCCCTGATCCGCGGAGTTTCCGAAAGTACCTTTCCCGGGCCTTCTCAGATTTTAGAGAACGCTATGGCTACGTGCCTTCGGCCGTCCGAAACCACTCCCTCATAATAGCCGGATGGACCGATACCCAGGAGGAGCTCTCCGACATAGGCGTCAGGCTTGATATGAACTGGTGTCCCGTGCGATTCTTTCAGGGAGGATTTCTGGCCGGCTCCGCGCGCCCGATGCGCTTCTGCAGGAAAGACGGAACCGTGCTCCCCATATTTCAGCAGCCGACCTTCACGAGCGACGATGTCGTGCTCCACGACAAGAGCCTCTTCCCGCGCATGACCACATCCCAGGCCGTAGCTTACACCAGGCGACTTCTGGAAACGCTCCGGGAGACAAGCGGGATCTATCTCCCGGGCTTTCATCCCATATATATCCGCGGGGCGAGCGTCTGCACACGTGACTGGATAAAGGAGACCATGGGCATGATCAGGGATATGGGGATGCCTTTCCTGAGCGCCGATGAATGGGCGGATTTCAACCTCGAACGGAGGGCAATTACGGCCGTAAGGATGGATCTTGATCCGCAGTCTGCACCACCGGGCACCGATTATGCCTACCAACTGAGCACAGAAGTGGGAGCGCGCTCGATAACCCTGGTCTTCCCGCAGGGCTATCGCTCGATCTGGATAGAGGGCCAAAGGCACAGGCTTTCAGAGTCCAGATGGTGTGGAACGGAAGTTGCGTGGCACAGCCTGAGCCTCGATCCGAGATCAAAATCGACGATCTACATAGGGCGTGAAAGCTGAAAAAACGGGGGACACCGCCATGAGCGGATATGCACCTAAGGATACACTTTACCTCGTAGCCAGGATGGACTGTGAACGTATAGCTTCGCTATCTCCCATGGGAGGAGGACCGGAGACGTGGGAGCTCAGCGAGCGCTCGATAAAATCATTTACGGACATCCTCCTCGATATGGAGATGACCGGTGTGCTGGCCTCGATGCCGGAAACTGTCAGCGAGCACCGGGATCTCATGCTCGATCTGGAGGGGAAAGGCTTCGAGCTCGCCATTCAGCTGCACCCCACGGCCTTTCGGGACCTCAGCTACAACAAACCTCTGGGGCTCTGGGACAGGGAGACGCAGAGAAAGATACTCGAGGAGGCGACCGAGGACTTCGCGGAGGCTGCCGGAAAGCCCCCTTCCACCTATGTCTCCGGATTCGTCTCGGGCAACGATCACACCTTTCCACTCCTCTCGGAGATCGGTTACAGGCAGTGCTCCTGTTCCAAGCCGGAACGCAATGCGCCGAGCATAGGTGCCGTTTGGGTAGGTGCTTTTCCATACGCCCATCGAACGAGTGAAAAATCGCGGCTCATATGCGGTGACCTCGGCCTGTATGAGATCCCCATAACCTCGGACATCATCTGCAACAAGTTCGATATCGGGGATCCCATGGACCTCCGCCCCGACGGTTACGGCGTGAGGGCCTCGCTCAAAGATTACAGCAGGATCATAGATCGGAATATCGAGAGGATGCTCCTCATGGATTGTCCCATAAAGACGATCGTCATGATAACACATAACACCATAGACTTCCACAGGGATTTCCGCAAGGATGCCCTCCGTTTCGTGCTCGACTACACACGCGAGGCTGCCGGGGAACACGGGCTCGAGTTCGAATCGGTGACTTTCGAAAAGACACGCTTAATAGCCGACAGCATAGATGCATTTTAAGCAGTCAGCGGTCAGCAATCAGCAAAAGCTGAATGCCCACGAAGAACCAACAGAAGCTTAGCAAAGATCACTTAAGACTGCATGTAGATTGTCCAATCTACAATCCACAATGCACGGAGGATGAACGTATGCAGGGCGAAGATAGAGATAAGCGCCGGCACGTCCCGAATTCGGAGATCCAAACGGTTTGCGCATCGGGAAGCCATTTTGAACTGGGAGCCGAAGCCGGTCGAAGGCTCTCAGGAAGCATAAGCTCGATACTCTCGGAGCTGAAGATCTCCGACTCTTTCGGAAAGTCTGAGCACAAACTTATGATGGAGCGGATCAGGGCCAACATGAAGAGGATATGCCCTGAACTCCTCGAAGAAGTCGAAGGTATAGCCGAAGGATCCGCCATATCCTTCGAACAGATACTTAAATACAACGCCATAGGAGAGATATGGCAGGCGGAGAAGGAGAATGTGAAGAAGATCCTTAGAGGGAAATGTACAACCATAGGCTTTACCGACACGAAAGAGGGGTTGGCGGTAGCCAAAACGAACGATATCGGCCAGGACAAGGAGCACTACCATGTCCCCCACTGGTTCAGCCTGGACTCGGGGAGGCGGATGCTCATCTTCACCTGGCCCGGGACGATATGGTGCAACGCCGGCGTGAACGATGCGGGCCTCGTATGCGGCGGATCGAGCGTGGGCTCCGATGGATTCGATATCGAGGGAACCCCGTCCAACACGGTTTTCAGGCTGCTTATAGAGAGGTGTGACAGCACGAGAGACGCCGTCAAATTCTTGCGCGAGATAAGGTTCATGGCCCATCCCTTCAATCTGATCATCGGTGATGAGAAGGGCGACCTCGTGTGCGTCGAACGGGATGTCGGTGCTATGGCAGTGCGGAAGCCGGAAAGAGGAAGCGTCTTCTGCTCGAACATATGGTATGAGAAGGGTATGTCAGAACGTTGCAGGCCGACTCCTGAATCCCGTCAGAACAGCGAGAACCGCTACAATAATCTCACAAGGCTATCCCGCGAGGCACCGCACTCGATCGACCGGCTCAAGGATATATTGCGCGATCACAGCGATCCCGGCGCGATATGTCAGCACGGGAACGCCGGGATGTATACATCGTTCGCCTATCTCGTCGTTCCAAACGAAAGGAAGTTACTTTTCACCTACGGGCCTGCGTGCAGAGAGAGGTTCCGTATAGCAAAGCTCGATAGCCCTGGTGTGATCAGTTATATAGAGTAAGTGGAAGGAGACGCCTCACATGAAGATTAACAAAATAATCGGGCCACCTTGTAAATTTAAAGAGATCCTGAAACAAGTTTAGGATAGTGTTGAGATGATGCTACTTTCGATAGGTTGTCATGCCGAACCATATTCATGGTATT
>CAZTBA010000341.1:0-6845 GCA_964611725.1 uncultured bacterium | reverse complement strand
CTGTCAATCTCCTGGCAGCGTAGAACTGGAGCCAATCGCTATGCAACGGTCACACTCCCAGCAAATCAGGTTTGCGGATTTCACTTGACTAAATATCGAGAATTCACTATGATTCTATCCGATAAGTAAAGCATGCAAAAACACTGCGAAAGTAAGGAAGGTATAGTGATGAAGACAGTGAAAAACAATATAAATACAGGGACTGCCACCGATCTGGGCTCTGTATAAGCATTTTGCCAGTGGGTTTAATCCTGTTGTTTTCCTACCCTGAGCGACCGCATGCCGGTCAGACGATCGGCGGTTTTCCCTCCCCTTTGATTCTTATTTCCTGATGCTTTGAATTCTAACAGATGACTAACCAGGACTTGGGGTACGACCCTTGTCACAGAACAGGTAGCTGAAAAATGTCAATCATTTCCCTTAACAAAGTGGCAAAATCTTTTTCTGATGCCGCCATTCTCGATAATGTATCATTTGATCTCTCACACCAGAGAAGGGCTGGACTGGTTGGTGAGAACGGTAGCGGCAAATCCACGATCCTGAAGCTTATCACAGGAGCGCTTGAGCCAGATTCCGGGGACGTAACCGTGGCCCGGTCCGCCCACATTTGTTACGTGCCACAGACGCCGGACTTGCAGACCGATCGAACCACCTATGAAGAAATTCTCACGGCACGCCCGAGGCTGTTTGAAGTAAGGGAAAGGATGCTTTCGCTGGAACGCAAATTGGACGATACGGCTCCAGATGCGATGGCCGGATATGCTGAAGCGGTAGCGGAGTTTTCCGAGGCAGGCGGATACCAGTTCGAACGCGATTCACAGGAAGCACTCAGAGCCCTTGGCCTCAGCGACCAGCAAATTCGTCTGCCGGTCGACCAGCTAAGTGGCGGCGAGCAAGCACGTGTCGCACTCGCAAAGGCACTTGTCGCCAATCCCTCAGTGCTGCTGCTCGACGAGCCCGATAACCATCTCGACATCGAGGGTATCAAGTGGCTGGAAGGGATTCTGAGACGTTATCGCGGCGCTCTCTTGCTCGTCACACACGATCGTGAATTGCTCGACAGAGTGGTCGATTCGATCATCGAGATCGAAGATGGTAAGATCACAGTTGAGAGGGGAAACTTCTCCAATTTTCTAAAACGAAAGCGTGACAGAATCGAGCTGCAAAAACGGCAGTATCTCGAACAGCAGCGTCGCGTACGTAAACTGAAAGAAGCTATCAACCGAATCGAGGGCCATGCCCGTGGCATAGAGAACCGTACAATTCACTTCCATTACCGAAAACGTGCCGCAAAGATCGCTCGAAGGTCAGTGGTAATGAAAAAGCGTATCGAACGGGAACTTGAAGGTGAAAAGAAGATAGAGAAGCCCCGTGAGGATCGGGACAAGATTCGCGTGGACTTCGCTCCGCAACGATGGCATGCACGGTCCCTGCTGAGTCTCGAAGGTGTCGCAAAAGCCTTCGACGACAGGTCGCTTTTCACGGAAGTGAGCCTCGACCTCTCCCGCGGCCAACGTATCGCACTCGTAGGTCCGAACGGTTCCGGGAAGACAACCCTGATGGAAATCGCACTGGGCATTCAACACGCTGACGAAGGAGATGTCTGGCTATCAAAAGCCGCATCTGTGTTCTATTGCGATCAACATCATGCCGGGCTGACGCAAGGCGTGTCTGTCTATGACACCATCGCGGATCAGACGGGCCTGAACCACAACCAGATCCATTATCTGCTTGCCAAGCTCCTCTTTAGGGGTGAAGCCGTGAATAAGCCGGTTGACAGAATCAGCGGCGGCGAACGGACACGACTGGTGCTGGCCCTGCTTATGAATACGCGGGCTGATCTGCTGATGCTCGACGAACCGACGAATCACCTCGATCTGTCGGGCATCGAGGTGCTGCAGGAGGCTCTGAAGAGCTTCGCTGGCGGAGTGCTCTTCGTCTCGCATGACCGTCGCCTTGTCAACGCCGTCGCAACCGACGTATTCGAGCTCACGGGTGGAAGGCTCGAGAGGAAGACCGAGGTGATGGTGTAATACCCATTTCAGTCGAATATGAGGCCATTTCCTCTCTCAATGAGAGATAGCCAAACTTAACCCTCTCGCAGAAGCTTCCAGCTATCAGCAATCAGTCAGCCGGCAGAAGCTGGAAGCTAAAGGCTGACTGTTAGTTCTTTGTCTAGATTAGTATCATTTTCGGGCGAAAGTTGAAAAAGTACTTGGCAAAATCTTCAGAATTTTTATATTGATTTCAAACTCGGTAGAGATTTCCAAATTATCCTATATGAACTGCTGACGAGAAGAGCTTTAGGCCAAGTGAATGGAGAACCTTATGGTGATTTCGGGAGATCCTGTCAGTGTGAATGAGACAGGATCTTTCTATTCTCGGATAGGGGCGCAGGCAAAGGTGTCGATCGAATAGGAGAAAACAGGCATGGATAAGCCACAATCCAATCTCGATTTTAAGCTCATGTCTCTGGCATACAAATTTCGTGATCTCTTCTCACCCCGTAGGGATATCCTGAAGGAGGTTGGGATAAAGCCAGGCTTTTATGTGCTCGATTACGGCTGTGGCCCTGGGGCTTATGTGACTGCTGCCGCAGAACTAGTGGGCGAATCAGGGAAGATCTATGCCCTGGATATCCATCCGCTTGCGATTCAGAAGGTTCGGAAGATCGCCTCAAAAAAGCAATTAGCGAATGTGGAAACGGTTCTCTCCGACTGTGAGACGGGATTGCCTGATGATAGCGTAGATGTGGCCCTGCTGTATGATATCTTTCATGTTTTGAGCAACCCGGATGGAGTATTGGCAGAGCTACAGAGAGTGTTGAAACCAAATGGGATCCTATCCTTCAGTGACCATCATATGAATGAAGGCGAAATAGTGTCCAAAGTCACGGGTGGAGGGTTATTTAAGCTGTTGAGAAAAGGCGAGAAAGCGTATAGTTTTCTGAAGGAGGTATAGACAGGGTCTCCATCAAACGGATTTCGACGTCCAAATTATAGGAGGAACAACGATGGCAGCAATGATCCTATTTGGTCTAAATATTTTGTCTTCGGATTCGGATCGGACGGATGATACCATCGTGGATGAATGGGCCAACGTGAAACCCCCTCCAGCGCCTGAACTAGAAACGGTGACAGTGGATCCCAAAGGGACCGCCTTGCTTATCCTGGACATTCAAGATCAGAACTGCAACATCGAGAGGAGGCCCCGTTGCGTGGCCTCTCTCCCCAAAATTCGGAGCTTACTCACCGAGGCAAGGAGTAAAGGAATGCCCGTTATTTACAGCCTCACAACAAAGGCAAGTAAAACTGACATCAGGGAAGAATTGACACCCCTCGAAACAGAACCGGTAGTCAGATCCGGAGTGGACAAGTTTTTCGGCACTGAGCTGGAAGAAATTTTGAGAGCAGGGGGCATCCAAACGGTGATTCTGGTGGGCACTTCCGCTCACGGGGCTGTCCTCCATACTGCCACCGGTGCTGCCTTGAGGGGGTTGAAAGTTATTGTCCCCGTTGATGGTATGTCATCCGGGGACCCCTATGCTGAGCAGTATACCGCCTGGCACTTAGTTAATACCCCTGGCACGCGAAACCAAACGACCCTGACCCGAATTGGCTTGATCAAATTTTAAGGAGAGACAGTATGGCCGAAGCACATGAGGTGCCCTATGGTTCCTGGAAATCACCTATCACCTCGGACCTGATCGTCTCCGAAACCATCTCATTTGAAAGGATAGTGCTCGATGGAAGGGACATCTATTGGATCGAGAGGCGTCCGACGGAAGACGGAAGATATGTCGTCGTGCGACGGACCCCGGACGGTCAGATGAACGACATCACGCCGCCCCCTTATAATGCAAGGACGCGGGTGCATGAATACGGAGGCGGGGCCTTTGTTGTAGCCAACGGTGCGATCTACTTCTCGAACTTTGCCGATCAGCGCCTCTACCGTCAGGGTCCGGGATCCGATCCGCGACCGGTTACCCCTGAGATAGAACTGCGTTATGCCGACTACATCATCGACCGCCATCGGGACCGCATAATCTGTGTACGCGAGGACCATATCGTCCCCGACCGTGAGGCAGTCAATACCCTGGTCGGCCTCGATCCGGAAGGTGACAAGGGCGACCAGGTGCTCGTGTCCGGGGATGATTTCTATTCTTCGCCACGCCTCAGTCCGGACGGATCTCGTCTTGCCTGGCTCACCTGGAACCATCCGAATATGCCATGGAATGGCACGGAGTTGTGGACCGCTGAGGTGAGACCGGATGGCTCATTGGGTCAAATTAAATTGGTGGCGGGCGGCGTTGATGAATCCATTTTCCAACCGGAGTGGTCTCCGGATGGAACCCTTTATTTCATCTCGGATCGGACCGGCTGGTGGAACCTCTACCGATGGCGGAGAGGCCAAATCGAGCCATTGAGCGAGATTGAGGCCGAGTTTGGGAAGCCACAGTGGGTCTTCGGAACCTCGACCTATGCATTTGAATCGGCCAACCGCATTATCTGCTCATATACACATCAGGGGACCTGGCATCTCGCAAGCCTTGACACCGAGGCAGGCGAGCTCGAGGAAGTTGAAATACCTTATACCCAGATCAAATCTCTCCGGGCGTCGCCCGGGTGTGCCGTATTCATAGCGGGCTCACCGACGGAATCAGATGCAATCGTCCAACTTGATCTTGCCACGCGTGAGCTTCGGGTGCTGCGGCGCTCGAGTCAGACAGCTATCGACCCCGGATATCTGTCGATGCCGCAGGCGATTGAATTTCCGACTGAGGGGGGACTGACAGCGCATGCATTCTTCTATGCGCCGAGGAATGGGGACTGTGCAGCACCACCTGCCGAGCGGCCGCCGCTCCTGGTCATGAGCCACGGTGGGCCAACCGGGACGACCTCCGACACATTCGACCTTGAGATCCAGTATTGGACCAGCCGGGGGATCGCTGTGCTCGATGTGAATTACGGTGGCAGCGTCGGCTATGGCCGAGCCTACCGTCAGCGGCTCGAGAGTCAATGGGGTGTTGCTGACGTCGATGACTGTGTGAACGGTGCCCTTTACCTCGCCGAGCGTGGCGAGGTCGATGGCGAGAGGCTTGCCATCAAAGGCGGCAGTGCGGGAGGCTACACGACACTCTGCGCGCTCACTTTCCGCGACGTATTCAAAGCCGGTGCGAGCTACTTCGGGATCAGCGATCTGGAAGCCATGGCACAGGAAACCCACAAATTCGAGTCGCGGTATCTGGATCAGTTGATCGGCCCGTATCCGGAGCGTCAAGACCTCTACCGGGAACGCTCACCGATCAACTTCGTCGAGCTTCTCTCGTGTCCGGTGATTTTCTTCCAGGGACTCGAAGATGAAGTCGTTCCGCCCAATCAGGCAGAGGTGATGGTCGATGCACTTCGCAAGAAGGGATTGCCTGTAGCGTATGTACCATTTGAGGGCGAGCAACACGGCTTCCGCCGTGCCGAGAACATCAAGCGCTCTCTCGATGCCGAGCTTTACTTCTACTCCCGGATATTCGGCTTCGAACTGGCCGACCCGGTCGAGCCGATAGCGATCGAAAACCTTTAAGTAATTTTTGCGAGGCTTTTGTTGCTTGCTCCTGGAACCTCACCCCCGTCCCCTCTCCGCTTGCGGAGAGGGGAGCTTCAACCCTTGCTTGGAGAAAAGACGGGGATTAGGCCAGAAGGGGCAGGCTTTGAGAAGTCACAGAAGCATTTCGAAAATTAGTTAATAGAGGTAATGGTTCTTCACACCGATAAACTGCCGCAAGTTATCGTGGAACGATCCGCTCACTTGACGCCTTTGACTGAATCTATTATTATTATCTATAGAATTCTAATACTTTCTTTACCTGAAAATGATACTAATCCGAAAAATTAAGCGTTCAGCCGTCAGCTTTCAGTTTTTGCTGATAGCTGATGCTGAAAACTTAACAGAAAAGACTCAATCGTAGCCACTTTTCATGGACAGAAGAAATAGTTTCATAATCAACTAAAATGGGTATTATGTCTTCCAACTGCCACTAAACTTACAATTTCGGAGATCCTGTCATTGAAATCAGTTCGAATAGATGTCTTTTCCCTCCTGTTGCTTGTCGCAATGATGATGCCAATGTCCATGGCAGACACTTGCCCTTCCTGTTTGGAGTCTCAAGGAGCAGAGGTGTCCCACGCATGTTGTGCCACAAAGCACGAGACTAAAAGAGCTGCTGACCCCTGCAGCCATGAGGATTCGGACCTGGGTAATGAATGTCTTGAGGCATGTTTGGCTGCCCATATTGACAGCGCTGCTTTGTCAACCAAAGTTGTAACCACAGAACCGTTAGTTGTAGCTGATTATGAAGTTCAGAAATCTTCGTTTTGCCTGGAAATATCTGAGATTTTTCCTTATCCTTCTAATTCCCACTTAGCGGGACTTCACGTCTCGATTTCTACCACCGTGCTGCGCATTTAAAACGCCTTATGGCCGAAGCTGAATGTGGTAAACAGCTCCTGGCCGCCCCTCAAAACGTCTGTGCAAGAAAATCCAGTGCTTGATAGTGTCATTGTTTGAACGGACATTTTCCGCTCCATGAAACACCAGATACAGTCCGGTATCGAGTTTGCCTGATGTATCGTAGATTGCCTGTAAATGTGATTCTAAGGAATGTCAAAAAATGAAAAGAAGATTGTCCATCTATATAACATCTCTTACTTTGCTGATAGTTGTTCCTGGTTATGCACCACTGGCAGAGCGGGAAGCCCACGCGAGGATTGAGGACGAAGCACCGGCTTCATATAGCGAGTTGACCTCCTCTCGGTTAGCTTCCAGCTCTGCCGAACAGGGTGAACCCGGTC
>CAZTBA010000340.1:0-6848 GCA_964611725.1 uncultured bacterium | reverse complement strand
AGGTGAGGTCACGCGAGGAGCGGGCGCCGGACGGCGCGATCCGCAAGAATACGGTGATCCGGACGCTGGCCGGGGATGTCTCCGAAGTGTTCGTGACCCCGCCGGATCGGCCGCCCTACTGGGAAGAGCATCTGGTCAAGAGTGACAGGAACCTGCCCGCGCTGACGGTGTTGATCGAGGGGTCCAGCCGTGTCACGCGGGAGGACCCGGCCGCAAGTGCCCGGATTACGGAGGCATTCCGCCGCGAGGCGGAGAAGTGGCCGGACTGGGTACCTGTGACCGCAACGGTCGGCGTGCCGGCATTCGGGATTACGTGCAGTCTCTACATGGATCCCGAGACGGCGTTTTATATGCTGGCAGACCATCCGGTCGCCATGGAGCATCTGTTCGAGATGGAAGCGTTGAGGAACGAGGTAGTTGTCGGTTGTGCCGCTGCTGCGGGTGCGGATTTCGTTGTCGGTGCGATCAACGGTCTCGAACTGTACTCACCTCGAATCTATTTGGACTACTTCGTGCCGCAGGCCAGGGCCCTGCACGAGGCCGCGCACCGGCATGGTGTGCGGGGCTGGGTTCACACCTGCGGGCACATGAACCGGCTGATCGAGATGGGTGTCTACGCCGATATGCAGGTGGATGTGCTCGAGAGCCTGTCGCATCCGCCGCTCGGAGATGTCTCCGATCTTGGCAAGGCCCGGGCGCGTCTGGGATCGAGCTTAGTAACACGCGGTGCGGTCAACGTCGGACTGTTCTATGACACAGACCTCTCATTGATCCGTCGGAGAGCACAGGAGGTTCTCGAGGAATGCCGGGGCTTCCGACATATGATCGGTGACACGAACGATTCCTATCCGCCATACCCTCGGGACGCCATTCTGGCGCTGGTGGATGAGGTTCGCAAAAGCGGGCGGCTTCTGGCGACGGACACGGCGGCGGAATGAAAGCAATGACAGGAAGGACGACGACTCACATGAGAGCAAAGCAGACGATCCGGGACCGGCTGTGGCTCTGGGGCATGAAGGTCAACGTGCTCCAGGAGGGGACTGATTACGGGAATCTGGGGTTCGGCACGTCCAGGATGACGGTCGAAGATGCGATTCAGCGCACGGGCGTCCGGAATGTGGTGATGGCCGGGGGCCTGCCCATTGATCGAAGCTCACTCGCGGCCATGCCCTCGGCGCGCCGCATTATCTGCAAGACCGCCATCCACGGCCCGGGCCCCGAGGCGGGGATCGAGATGGATGCATGCATCGACAAACTGATCGCCGCTAAAGGCATGGCGAGTCACGATCCGAGGATCGAGGCGTTTCACGTGGATGATTTCAGTACCGGCAGCATCGACCGTGGTGTGAAGCCGGAACACCTGGCCCGACTTCAGTTTGTCAATGCGACCCGGGGGCCGCACCTGGTGCTCGGTGCCACCATCTACACCATGAGCGTGGACCGCCCGGAACTGCCGCCGTTGCTGCCGTACTTTGCGCAGTACCTGGTGCCGCTTTGGCATGCGGACCGTATCGACGGCGTTCCCGCAGTGCTGGATCACCTCGCCGACCTGAGCGGCGAGAAGCCGGTACTACTGTGTCTTTACGTATACGACTTCGGCAACTCCAAACCTATTCCCCGCGATTTGATGCAGCGGCACCTGGATCTGGCCGAGGAGTTGATTCTCGAAGAAAAGGTTGCCGGAATGCTTATCTGTGGAACCTGCATGATGGATCTGGACTGGGAAGCGAACGCATGCTACTACGACTGGGTCGAGTCTGTGGGTGACCGCGAGATCTGAGGCTGCCAGGCCTGTAAGCTGTTGCGATGCTATAGCGAGGTGCATGCGGCTGACATTCCTGTCTGCACGACATCGCTACGAAAAGCTGAAGGAAGCGAGGGACGAACATGCGCGATGGCGAACAGGGACCGGCCCGGGAGGACGATTTCATCCGAACGCTATGGCACATGATTGCTTCTATTCGCCTATTATCTTGACAAGCACCCGTTTCGGACGGCGACCGTCGAACTCACCGTAGAATATCTGTTCCCACGGACCGAAATCGAGTTTCCCACCGGTTATCGCCACGACCACTTCCCGTCCCATTATCTGCCGCTTCAGGTGGGCATCGCCGTTGTCCTCGCCCGTCCGGTTATGGCGGTATCTGGAGATCGGCTCGTGAGGGGCAAGCTCCTCAAGCCAATCTTCGTAGTCATTCAGCAGGCCGCGCTCGTTATCGTTTATGTAGATGCTCGCCGTTATATGCATGGCGTTCACGAGACAGAGCCCCTCCTTCACACTGCTTTTCCTCACACACTCTTCAACCTTAGGTGTTATGTTTATGAAATCCCTTCTGCTGGGAACATTGAACCAGAGCTCCTCACGGTAGCTTTTCATGCTTTGCTCCTCTATACTGTCTTTTGGCTCACCTCATCTGCGAAGCGCCTCAGCATGAGCTCCAGGGCATCGGCCACATCCCTGTGCCCCTCCAGGATATTCCTCTTTTCTCCCAGATCCTTCTTTCGGTTGTAGAGTTCGGGGTTCCTCTCACCTTTCAGGGGAAGGAAATACGACCAGTCCTCGGTCCGTATGCTCCATTCGGAGCCACTGTGGGCGGTGACGACGAAGTCCCGTATGGATTCTATCTCTCCCTTGAGTATCGGCAGAAGGCTCAGTCCCGTCAGTGTTACCTCCTGCTTGCTCACGGCTATATCCTGGGGGAAGGTGTGTTTCACAGGCGCAAGATAGGGGAGCACGAGCTCTCCCGATATATCCAGAATGTCGAGGACCATCGGCATTAGGTCGGGCGGCTGAACGAAGGCGGATGATCTCTTACCGCTTCCAGGGTTCTCAGGATAGCGTATTATCCAGGGTATGTGCGCGAGCTCCTCGTAGCTCCACGGTTGTGCCTTCCTGATTATCCCATGTTCTCCGAACGGCTCGCCATGATCGCTCGTAAACATTATAAGGCTGTCGTCGTATATGCCGAGATTGCGGATTTCATCCAAAAGCACGCCAACCCACTTATCGACAAATGTTACCTCACCGGCATAGAGGGCTTTGGTGTGCGCGACCTCCTCTTCGGTCATATACCCTTCCACCGGGCCTGGGACCGGATCTATCAGTTCCTGCCCTTTGTAGTCGGGATCATACATCTCGCGGTAGGGAGAGGGTGGGTCCCAGGGCTCGTGCGGATCGAAGCAGTCGACCCAGAGGAAGAGGTTGTCCTTCTGCTTCTTCGTCACATACCCGAGCCAGCGGATTGCTTCTTTAACGACTCTGGCGACACAGTAGTCCTCCTCGGATTTATACCACGAGACATTGCGCATATATTGTCTGAAGTGGTTTTCCCAAAGGGAATCTTTATCGTTTCCTCTGAGTCTGTGGCGTGTCCCTATGTCCACCTCGATGTTCTCATCAACTATCCAGGGATCGTATTCCTGTCCCCTTACCCATACCACGGTGTCGAACCCTCGGCCGCAGTTGTACACCGGCTTGTGCATGTGGTAAGTGTCGGTGATAAGTGCGGAGGTAAGCCCTTTGTCCCAGAGGACCTCCGCAAGGAGGTAATCCGATAGCTCGAAAGGCTTCCAGCCGCGTTTCGGGAAGTGATGACGCCCTGTCCACCAGGCCGTGCGGCAGGGCATCGTCGGGAGGTTCTCGCTGTAAGCCTGATCGAATATGATGCTCTCGGACGCGAGCTTATCTATATTTGGTGTTTTGACGTGGCTTCCGTAGCAGCCGACGTGGTCAACCCTCAGGCTGTCAGCGACTATAACGATAATATTCACTGACTTCTCCTCTCTGTTGTCAAGTTAAGCGGGTGGTGACCCCGGCCACCCCCACATTATTGCGGGAAGAATCTACATAGGAGTTCCTTTATACGATTTCTCAATATTCTGATTGTGCATGCTATAACTTAGCTGTTTCCGGATCTTATATTATCCAGAATCGGTCCTATGGCTTTCGCTATCTCATCGGCTATTATCGGTTGAGCTATTGCCGTCGGATGAAGGTTATCGGGCTCAGCAAGGTACTCTCCCGGATACACTTCGACCGCTGAGAACCTCTCCCAGAGGTCAGCCACCGGGACATCGTTCCAGAGGGCGACCTCACGGGCTATGTCTACATACCAGTCGTAGCACTTCGCCTGAATCTCATGGTGCTTGGGGCCGGAGTAATAGCCCAACCACGGTCCGAAGGGGAGCGGTGTCCAGAAGGCTGGCTCGGCACCATCGGATCTGATCTTTTCCACGAGGGATGTGAGTGCCTCCCTCGAATGTACGGGGGTAAGTTTGCAGGTATAGCTTGTTGGACATTCGTAGTAGCATATATGGCCATCGTTGAGAATGAAGTTCACAACCACTATGTGGGACTTAATCGGAGCTATATCCCTTTCATATCTGTACAGACCATATGCGGAGCTCGTGCCACCGATCGCGGCGTTGATCACAACCATATTCTCAAATTTCCCCTGAAGCAGGGAAGACCATCTCTTCTCGAAAGGTATGCCTCCGTTCTCGGTTATGGAGTCGCCGAGGGCGACCGTACGGATTTTGTCGCTGAACCTGGATACGTCAAAGCCTTCCACTTCTTCAGGCATCGGCCTGCTGTACTCTCTCATCTTTTCCTCCGGCAACTAAGCAAGTCCCGCAAGCTTCCACACCTTCGCCATGGATGCGCCGACCGTCCTGGCAGCCTCATCGTTCGGAATCTCGCTGAGATCCTTCCTGAACGGTTCTGCCATAACGGGGCCTGTATAGCCTATCTCATCGAGAGATTTGAGGAACGTTGCTATATCTATCACGCCTGTCTCCCCGGGAAGCCGCCGGATATTGTCTATCTGTTCGTCCACAGGCACCCCCTCCGGGGCATCGTTTACATGGACATCAACAACGTTGTCATCTGTGAGTTTTCTCAAATCGTCGGCCGTACCGTGAGATGTATACCAGTGCCAGACATCAAGTAGAAGGCCGACATTTCCGGTACCGATCTCGTCGCAGAGTTCGAGCATTCCATCCATATTATATATGAATTCATACTTCTGGCCCTGGCGCGAAGTCTTGGGTCCCACGAACTCGAGACCCAGGCGACATCCGTAATCTTTGAGGATCTCCGCCGCGGGTCTCAGCCTCTCGGCGTGAAACTTGAAGTTCTCCTCAAAGCTAAGGGTGTTGGAAGCCGGAGGTAGCCAGGTCGAGGTCCTGAGACATCCAAATTCCTTAGCTGCAGCAGCCTTGGAAGGGAGCTCTTTGAGGCTCTTCTCATAGGTTTCTCTGTCATCACGGAATTCGAGCGGAAATCCCCAGGCAGCGGGCTTCAGCCCGAACTTATCGAACATATCCCGGATTTCCCCAACCCCGGTCTTCATAACTTCCCCTATACTCACATATAATCCCTCAAAACCGTTATCTGCTGCGAGCTTTAACCTTGTCTCGAGCGATAGCGATCCGCTGATCCCGACTGCCCCCGGCTGAAGCGCACGGTACATATTGTCCCTCCCTTTCCATAGATGAAAGATTCCAGTGTCAGATCACAAGTCGGCTCAAAATTACGCAGGCCATCCGAGCTTGTCAAGGCAAAAAGGCCCCAGCTCCGGAGTTTTATCCGAAGGTAGAATCGAAGTCGATAAACCTCTTGCTTGATAGATGGGGAATGCCTATTTTGAGATGTAATATTCAATCTATTTCAAGAAGATATTTCTAAGGAGGATAATGCATTTTGGAGATCGAAGCCAAATATGCAGCGTCCGATCCCAGGCAGTTTTCCGGACTGATTGAGGCTGATAACCTGGGTAAGTATAGTCTGGAAACTATAGAAGAGCAAGATGTGATCGACCGCTATATGGATACCATTGATCTTGACATCTGGGAAAGTGGCTACGCCTGCCGGATACGTGAGAAGAATGGGCATTGGCTGTTGACAGTGAAAGGACCGGGTAGGGTAGAGGGGGCGATCCATCGACGTGAAGAGTACGAAATGGAGATTCAGCCCGGCACCCAGCCACAGCAATGGCCTGATGGCCCCATACGCGACCTTGTGATCTCCCTTACACAGTCACGACCCCTTGTCGAGCTGTGCTTCATCCGTCAGCACCGAATTCTTCGATCAGTGTATCGGGACAGACGTTCTGTCGGGATATTGTTTCTGGATGTCGTAGACATGGGATCTATCGGGAAGCGTGAGAATGACTATGAGGTGGAGATCGAGTTGGGAGAAGGTGGCACGATTGAAGATCTGCGGCTGTTGGGTAAAATGCTGCGCGCCCTTGGACTGCATCCGGAGCTACGTCCCAAATTTAAACGTGCGATGGAACTGTTCAAGAAAACACGTAACGGATCAGTGGAAATCTCTTGAAGACGGACAATCGATACCCATTTTAATTGAATAATGAACTATGTTGTAGGAGATGCCGAACGAATTCAGCATGACATATGTATCAACCGACTCAGGGGCATGCACCGCCCCTACATGAAGGTTTGTCATCAATTTGTTAAGTGATCTTTACGAAGCTTCTGTTAGTTTTTCGTAGACATTAAATTATCAGCTTTCAGTTTTTGCTGACTGCTTGCGATTTCTCATTGCCTCGAGAGTTTGGGCGGTTCTTCTAAACAATAGAAAATACCAAAGAACATTTTAAAAATCACTTAACGAAAGTTTGGAATTGGACTGAGAGCTTTTTTGATGAAGACATCCCACTTTCCTCATTATCTGCTTCTAAATTAATAATGAATAAAGTTCTTGGATTTTTCTGGGATAATGGCTTGGAAAGTTGCTCTGGCGAAATTCCACTCCCTTATGGAGATTGATGAAGCCGAGTAACTACACAGCCTATATTCCAGACAAGAGAATAGCATCTACTGTGGAT
>CAZTBA010000339.1:0-6924 GCA_964611725.1 uncultured bacterium | reverse complement strand
GGTCCGGACTGAGCTTCAGGATGCCGTCTTAGATAAGCTTTAACCAAATGGACATCGGTAGTCTCTATGGTTAGATTACCTCCCTCAGGCATCGCATCCCTTGAGTTGACGACGAGGTTCAGAATAACCTGCTCTATCTGACCGGGATCCGCCTTCACCTGTCCCAACCCAGGATCTAAAACTGTCACTAAATCTATGTCCTCTCCTATAAGGCGCTGAAGCATCCTCTCCATGTTGGCAACCACTTCATTGAGGTCCAGTACCTTCGGTTGAAGCATCTGCTTGCGACTGAAGGCAAGAAGCTGACGGGTAAGAGAGGCTGCCCTGTCACCTGCTTTCTTGATCTCCTCGGCGTTTTTGCGCATGGGATCATTATGATCGAGGTGCATCAATAGTATTTCGGAGTAACCTGTTATCGCTGTCAGAAGGTTGTTGAAATCGTGTGCCACCCCGCCTGCGAGCCTTCCAACTGCCTCCAACTTCTGTGACTGTTGAAGCTGCTCTTCAAGCTCCTTCCGTTCGGTAATGTCTATGAAAGCTCCCTGTATAGCGGGCTTCCCATGGTACTCGATGCGGCTGGCGAACATCTCCAGCCAACGCACGGTCCCATCCTTTCGAATTCCGCGATACTCGTAGTTCGAAGACACAGGTTTATCTGCCAGACGATCCTGAAGGCGCCTCCATAACAGTGTTTGATCTTCGGGGTGTACCATTGCCTTCACCTTTTCGGTTGGAAGGGACACCAGTTCCTCGACAGTGTACCCGGAGATCTCGGCGAAAGCAGTGTTGGCGAAAACAATGTGGAAGCCCTGAATGACTATAAGTCCCTGCAGTGACTTCTCGACCAATGTACGGTATTTTCCCTCCGACTCTCGCAGTGCCTCCTCTGCCTGCTTGCGCTCGGTGATATCGCGGAAGGTGGCGAGAATCGCCTTTCCTTTGCCCCAGGGAATCAAAGCTGCTGTCAAATTCATTGGACAAATCGAACCATCAGCACGGAGAAAATCCTGGGATTCAAATACCGCTCCGTAGACGTGGAGCTTTTCCAGTAGATCCTGGGTTGATGGCTTGGGTTCAACTGGAAAAAGGATGGAAAAATGCTTCCCGATAAGAGCCTTATCTTCGTAGCCCAAAATTTGGTGTCCGGATCGGTTAACGTTGAGGACCTTTCCACTTTCGCCATCTATAATCAGGATGACATCCAGTGATTCGCGGAAGATAATCTTGAATTTCTCCTCAGACTCCTGCAGTGCCTCCGCCATCTGCCTGCGCTCAACTTCTGATGATTCCAACTCACTAACTCGTTGGCGCAAATCCGACAATTCGTTGATGATTTGCTCTTTTGTCTTGTCCTTATTTTTCATCACCCAATTGCCCCCTGAAGCAAAGGTTGGTCACCGGGTAACATCCACTCTTGCAGTAATTAGGAATTTTTGAAGTTCGAAATCAATATAGAAATCACAGGATGTACTGTCAAGCAATTTCCCCATCCTGTTCCCTCACGGATTTCGGCATTTGAGCTGATGGGCTTGTACCAAACCGCATTTGGATAATATGTAAGGGAAGGCATGAACCAGCGAAATCAACAGGCGAGAAAATGGCTTGATACGATGAGGTAGAGATTAGCTGTAAATGTTGTGGGGAAGTTGCGGTTCTTAGAATTGTGTTTTACAATATCCCTGAGATGAGTGCCCTTTGCGGGGTGTAAAGCATTGAAGGAGGTCATGTTTATCTCTTTTGGAATTACTGCTGTATCTCTTGAGGTGTATCCAGCACCTCGCGCACCTTACGCGCTAAAGTATCCAATGTAAAAGGTTTCTGAAGAAATGCTGTTTCTGGCTCCAATATACCATGACGGACAATAGCATCGTCCGTGTAGCCGGAGGTGTATAGTACCTTAATCTTCGGATACAAAGATACCAGGTGATCTGCCAGCCTCCGACCACTTATCCCAGGCATAACCACATCGGTCACCAACAGGTGAATCGGGCCGTCATGATCTTCACAAATCTGGAGAGCTCGCTTGCCGTCTTGCGCCTCTAACACAGTATAGCAATTTCCCCGTAGTATCTGACAAGCTAAACCCCGCACCACATCTTCATTCTCTACTACTAGAACAGTCTCTGAGCCCTGAGGAGTTTCTGAGGGAACCCCTCTACTGCCAGATGGTTCAACCGCCTCCTCAACACGAGGCAGATAAATCTTGAAGGTTGTGCCCTGTCCAGGTTCGCTATAGACGAAGATGTAACCATTGCTCTGCTTGACAATTCCATAGGCAGTAGATAAACCCAGACCTGTTCCCTGACCCTTCTCCTTGGTGGTAAAAAAAGGTTCGAAGATGTGAGATTGGGTCTCCTCGTCCATGCCACATCCATTATCACTAACCGAAAGCATCACGTAAGGTCCGGGCTGAACAAATACATGATTGTGGACATAGTTCTCTTCCAGATCTGCATTAGCAGTTTCTACGGTCAATTTACCTCCCTCGGGCATCGCATCCCTTGAGTTGACCACAAGGTTTAAGATGATCTGTTCTATCTGGCCGGAATCGGCTTTCACTTGACCTAATCCAGGGTCCAAAGCCGTCGCTAAGTCTGTGTTCTCACCTATAATAAGCTGAAGCATCCTCTCCATATTGGCAACCACTTCATTCAGATTCAGCACCTTTGGTCGAAGAACCTGCCTGCGACTGAAGGCAAGAAGTTGACGGGTAAGTGAAGCTGCACTCTCCCCAGCTTTTTTTATCTCCTCGATATTCTGATGAATGCGATTATCATAATCAACCTGCATCAGCAATATATCAGAATAACCTATTATTGCTGTCAGCAGATTATTGAAGTCGTGGGCGATCCCACCAGCCAGACGGCCGATCGCCTCCATCTTCATGGCTTGCCTAAGCTGCTCTTCTTTCTGATGCAACTTCTCCTCAGCATGTACACGCTCACTGATGTCACGGAAAGTCAAGACGGCCCCGACAATATCTCCCTTTTCACCTTTGATAGATGTAGCGTTGGCATCAATGTTTTTCTCTGTTCCATCCTTGGTAATGAGCACTGCATTACTCACAGGGTTAGCAGAGACATCTTCGCGGAGCACTTTTGTTACAGGGTTTTCGATAGAGTTATGCGTTTCTCCATCTATTATGTTGAATATTTCTGCTGAATCCTTACCTATGGACGTTTCCTGATCCCATCCCGTCAGTGCTTCGGCAATGGGATTCATAAATGTTACAGACCCTTCGATATCAGTGGCAATAACGGCATCCCCTATACTCTTGAGTGTTGTGGCAAGCCATTGTTCGCTCTCCTTTAATTTCCTCTCCATTTCATGTTTGTAAAGGGCCATCTCGATTGTAGTGTGTAATTCTCTTTCTTCAAATGGCTTAAGCATGTAGCCAAACGGTTCTGTCACCTTCGCCCGTTGTAGTGTATCCTTATCTGAATAAGCGGTGAGATAAACTACGGGGATATCGAAGCAGTTGCGGATCTGCTGTGCTGCTTCGATACCATCGATATCACCTTTCAGTCTGATATCCATCAGCACCAAATTCGGAAGAGTCTCCGCCGCTTTTCGAATCGCTTCCTCACCTGAAAAGGCAATACCGGCAACACCATATCCCAGACCTTTCAGCCTATCTTCTATCTCCATAGCTACAATGCTCTCATCTTCCACTACTAGGATCTGTGAGTTTGACATTATCTCAACCTTCTCTTCCTATGTTCTACCTCTGCAAATGTAATCTTGAATTGGGTTCCGTCAGTTCCATCAAGTTCGACATTGCCGTTAAGTTGATTGGCTAAATTATTTACTAATTGCAGACCTAATGATTCAGTGTTTCGGAAATCTAAATCTTTGGGGAAGCCAATACCATTATCAGTAACTATAAGGGTGAGTTTATCACCATCCGAGTGAAAATCGATGTTGATTTCGCCTTCCCTGCCATCCGGGAATGCGTACTTGAGGGAGTTTGAAACGAGCTCGTTGATAATCAAACCACAGGGGATTGCTGTGTCTATTCCCAGTGAAGTCTTATCAACATTAATCTTCAGTTCGACTTTATTTGGGTTGATCTCATACGAGCGAGACAGAGAGCCTGTTAGATTCCGGATGTACTCAGCGAAATCAATTCTCGCAAGGTCTTCGGATCTATACAATTTTTCATGTATAAGAGCCATTGATTTGATGCGATTCTGGCTTTCCTTGAACATGTATAGTGCCCCTTCCTCCTTGATACTTTTGGATTGGAGGTAGAGCAGACTGGAGATGATCTGTAGGTTGTTCTTGACCCTGTGGTGGATTTCTTTCAGGAGCACCTCTTTTTCCTCCAATGATGCCCTGATCTTCTCCTCCGCACACTTGCGATCAGTAATATCACGGAAGACCCCGAATGTGCCGGTAAATTTCCCTTTGTTATCAAATCTGGGTGAGGCTGTCACGAGAAGCGTGCGTTTTTCACCGTCCGAGCGGATAATCTCAAAATCATAATTGCTTTTCTTTCCCGCTTGGCGCAGTTTTGTTTCCGTTCTGAGTTTGACAAAGCTCTCCTTGTCAGTGAAATCCTTTAAGTTATGGCCGATCAGACTCTCCTGTGGCGCGCCAAATATGTCATGCGCTGCTGGATTAGCGAAAATGAACTGCTCCTCTGAATCAATTATGGCAACTCCCTCCTGTTGACTCTCAACGAGGGTTCGGTATCGCTCTTCGCTCTCCTTCAGTGCTTCCTCCGCCAGTTTGCGTTCTGTAATATCCCTCATAACGCCCTGTACTGCTATTATCTTATCTCTTTCTCTTATCGGGGTAAAATTGACTTCCGTATGGACAATGTTTCCTTTGCTATCTATCTGGTTTATCTCAAAGTTCTTTACTATTTCCCCCGACAGAACATTCCTCAGTGCTTCCAAAGCTCTCGGCACTTCACTCATGGGGGTTGTTTTCTTGAAATGTTTTCCAATAAGCTCTTTGGGATCATAGCCATAGAGTTCTTTTACTTTTGGACTCAGATACTTAATAATGCCTAAAGGAGAAAGCTGAAAAATCACATCATTGGCGTTTTCCATTATAATTTTGAGTTTTTCCCCCGATTCCCGTAAAGCCTTCTCTGCCCGCTTGCGTTCGTTGATTTCGGTCCTTAATGTTTCGTTGGTTCTTTTCAACTCCGCTGTTCGTTCCTGAACCCTTATCTCTAAATCATCTCGTGCCTTTCTTAATTCCTCTTCCATCCGTTTATGTTCGGTGATATCACGGGCGAGTCCTAACACCAAAGCTCTACCTTTAATCTTTGTAGGGAATGTCGTTATTTCTACCTGAACCTGGGTGCTATCCTTCCGAACTAAAGTAAACTCGTCGGGTCCGGTAGGATTCCCCATCGCATTTCTGGCCAGAAGCGCAGCCGCTTTTGGAATTTGATCTGGAGGTAGTAGGCTCAATTTCAGAAAACTTCTCCCAATCAAATCTTCCTTCTTATAACCAACCAACTCTTCGGCTGCTCTATTACCGTCGATAAAGTTGCCTTTCAAATCATTCAGGTAATAGGGATCAGGTGCAAACTCAAATAGGATTTTCAGATATTCCTCCGAGCTCCTCAGCTCTTCTTCCATCCGCTTGCGTTCGGTAATGTCCCTGGCTACACACACTATGGCGACAGGCTGTTCGGTGTGATCCCGCATCATCGAAGCTGAGATGCCCAGGGTACGCAGTTCACCTTCCCTTGAACGGTGGTCCACCTCGTAGTTCTGAATTGTTCCGGACTGGATCAATGTCTCAAATTGCCCTGAAAACAGCTTGCTGCCAATAGTCTTCTCAACTGGTTTGCCAATCAACTCCTGCTCGGTGTATCCAAACAGTTCACAAGCGGCCTGGTTTACGAGACGGACTATACTCTCCTGGTCGAGAACAAACAATGCATCTGTTATCGTATTGCTGATTTGCTCCGCGGCGAAGGCAGGGGTAATGTCCACTGTTCTATAGCGCCAGATAGCTTGAGCTATTGTCACAATCAATGCGAGGATTGGAAGGTAGCCTATAGGATAGACCTCGATCCCATACTTGGCGATAAAATCGATCGAGCCAAGATGAGCGACCGCAATGGCAATTATGAATGATCTTATGCGGCGTTGATAGATGGTTCTCGGAGTGGCATTGCGATAGCCTGTCCAGTAATTGTAAAAGCCCGCGATCGTCATACCGGAGAAAAACACAAGGAACGGTCCCCCCAGCCATCCATACTTCGGGTAGTAACCCCAGAAATAGCGATGTAATTCATCTATCAAAGCGTCAGTTTTTAGAGCTGCCACTGAAAATAGTGCTGAAAGAGCCCAACTGATCCACACGAACTTCTTCTGTCGCTGGTAGGTTCGCATTACCATTACAGATAGGGTGTAGGTGGCTGAGGGAATGAAAGGGACACCAAGATATGCCGCCTTTACCCAAAAGAATGCAATCTGCTTATTGTTGGCATAGTATACGCATGAAAAGCCAAAGAACCATAGGCTTATAGTCAGGGTCATCAAGAAAAATGCTACGCCGACCGGTGAGCTGCGCTCTCGAATCAAGGTCAGCCACCCTATGATGAGAATAACCACCGTCATCACAGACGTCGGGATTGCGTATAAGCTGAAGCTATAATTTGCCGGATTAACTACCTGAGTGACCATGTCTGTTTTGTCTCTTCCCTGATGCCCTTTTCAGCAACCGTGCTACTTCAATGTTTTCACCTTTTCCTTCAGACCCAGGGTCGTTGAACTCCTGTGCTCCAGGTCTGCAAATGTAATCTTGAATTGGGTTCCACCGTTCACGTTAAGATTGATTTCTCCATTAATTTGACCAGTCAAAGTATTTACCAATTTCAGACCTAATGAATCCGTGTTTCGGAAATCTAAGTCTTTGGGGAAGCCAACGCCATTATCGCTGGCTATAAGTGTGAAC
>CAZTBA010000338.1:0-6942 GCA_964611725.1 uncultured bacterium | reverse complement strand
ACACGAAACTAAAGGATGAACTTGGCGCAACAAAAAACAGATTGAGCGAGATGGTGCTCTATATAAACGGACTGAAACAGCAGTTGAGTGATAAAGAATCCATACTTGAATCAGAAGTAGCGAGGACGGAATCGACTTATAAAGAGCTGTTATCAAAGCTTCAGAAAGAGGTGGCCGACGGCGAAATTGAAATTGAGAAGATCAAAGGGGTATTAACTCTAAACGTTGCTGAAACACTCTTCTTTGAATCAGGCCAAACTGAAATAAAGCCTAAAGGTAAAACTGTATTGGAAAAAATAGGTAATGTTCTGAAAAAGGTGCCTGAAAAAGTTATCCGGATAGAAGGCCATACTGATAATATTCCCATAGGTAAAAATCTCAGGGATCAATATCCTACAAACTGGGAACTTGCCGCCGCGAGGGCGGTAAACGTTGTACGTTTCCTGCAGGAAAATGTCGGGGTTGATCCAACACGCTTGTCGGCAGTATCTTTCTCAGAGTATCGTCCCATAAGCTCAAATAAAACTGTCAAGGGTAGAGAGAAAAATAGAAGGATAGAAATAGTAATGATGGACAGACAGCTATATCAAATCATGGAAATGAAGAAAGGTTTAACCACAAAATAAAGGACATTATCGCCGAGAAATTCTTATATTGGCGGCTGAGTTTCACATTTGAGCAGCAAGGTTTTGCTTGAATTGGATACATAAAGCAAAAAAGTTCTTGCACAGGATTCCACAGCCTTAGTGTTATCAGGTAGGGAGGTAAAGCTATGGGAATACCGGTAAAGCTCAGAGACGCCCTGGGGTATGGGCTTGTCGTATCTATCCTGGTCTTGCCTTTCGCCTCGGGCTGCGCCAAGCATCCGTCAAAGGATGAGTTGACGCGCCTTGAGGAGGCATGCAAGGCTGCTGATTCGGCGGAGAAGACTTTGGCAGACAAGAAGCAGGAGCTTTCGAAGCTTAAATCAGAGCTCTCATCCAAGAAATCGGAATTGAAGAAATTGGAAGCCAAGAGGGACGCCGTCAAAGGAAACCTGAGCAAGAAGGGGATGTAAAACCTTTTTCATGAAAGAGAAGGTGCAGGTATGAAAAAGCTAAGTATGATAACTTTGGCGGTTTTGCTATTGTTTATTGGTTCAGGTGTTTATGCCGCCGAAGAGAAGATGAGTTATGAGGAGTATCAGGCAAGGCTTGCCGAGTGTCATGAGAGGGAGGCAACGGCCAAGGCACAGATAGCGGAAGTTGAAGGGGAGATCAGTTCTGTGAAGTCTCAGATAGCCGATGCTAATGGGAAGATAGAGTCGACTGACAAGGAGATATATTCCCTGATAAAGTCTGACAAGAATGGTGTCGAGGAGTTTTCACGCAGGATAGATGCCCTTTCCGGTCAGATCCGTGGTTTGCAGGGGTTATCCGGCGAGGAGCTTTACAAGAAGCGAGATGAGGTGAAAGGTATAGAGGATAAGCTTGCCGAGCTAAGGCGCAATCCAATAAGCGCCCTCCCCGAGATCGTCGATAAGATCTCGGCTGTTGAGGGTATGCTGGCAAGGTTGAAAGATAAAATGCCGAAGATTGCTCCTCCCAAGTATCATACCGTGGTCCGTGGTGATAATCTGTGGAATATAGCGAAGAAGAAAGACCATTACAGTGATCCATATATGTGGCCCAGGATTTACAGAGCCAATAAGGACAAGATAAAGGACCCTGACCTGATATACCCCAAGCAGGTCCTTACGGTGCCGATGGGGATTCCGCCCGGACATCACTTGGTCGTCAGGGGTGAGTGGCTCTCCAAGATAGCCGGATATGCGAACGTCTACAACGACAGGACCAAGTGGACCAAGATATACGAAGCCAACAGGGATCAGATAAAGGATCCGAACCTTATCCTCCCTGCTCAGCTTTTAGTAGTACCCTGACTACTCTTTTCCCGTCAATTCCTTCTAACACGTTTTACACCGCTTTTGTGTTGCATGAAGCAATCCGAGCTTTTCAGAGACGCCCCGACGGGGCGTCTCTTCAATAATGGACAGAAAAATCGAATAAGTTTAGATACCAATATGAAAGCTAAAAGAGCAATCTCAGTCCCTATCAAGGTTTGAAATATCAGATCAAACCTTTCGGTAAAATGGGATATAACCATGTTTGGAAAACGGATTACTCTGTTTAAGCTCCTCGGCTTCGAAGTCCGCATCGATGTGAGCTGGATTATCATAGCGGTCCTTGCCACCTGGTCACTGGCCCAAGGTTTATTCCCCCATTACTATAAAGGGCTTTCGAAAGCAACACACTGGTGGATGGGTATCTTTGGTACGTTGGGCCTCTTTGGCTCTATCATCTTCCGCGAGCTCTGTCATTCCCTGGCTGCAAGAAAGTTTGGTCTATCCATGAGGGGGATCACCCTGTTTATCTTCGGCGGAGTTGCCGAGATGGAGGATGAACCTCCGAGTGCAAAGGCCGAATTCTTCATTGCGATGCGGGGCCAGCGGCGAGCACATTTATCGGCAAGGTGATCGGCTGGTTGGCACAATATCACTCAAGGATCTGCTGCAGTTCCTCTCCCTTAAACTGGATCTCAAAGGGGAAGGAGAATATGAAGAGTAGGACGCTCTGATGGCAGAAACTATCGAGGGGATTTTTATTCAAAAACGCGACTAACCAGACAGCTTACACCCAGAGATAACATTGCAGAGATGTAGTTAGAGTAAAGGTCTGTCCTGGTTACCGCGTTTATTGCTTCAAATTTTACACTGCCATAATTAGGAGGAAAAAACATATGGGAGAAATATTGAACGCGATCAAGTTCTTTATAGAGAAGCTATTGGGCCCAGGTGCTCACATTCGAGGTCCTGTATTAGGCTTAATAACCGTTACGATCTTACTTATCACCTATCGGCTGACAAGGAAAGCGCTTAGGGCCTATATGGAGCACCATGCATATAAAGAAGTAAACGTGGTCAACTTCCTGGCAGTATATCGATACGTATTCATCTTTATCACTGTAGTACTTGGCGCCATCAGCCTTTCGGGATCTCTAAAGGCTCTGGGGCTCTCAGCGGGATTCCTGGGCATGATGTTGGGCTGGTCTCTGCAAGCTCCGGTAACGGGTATCGCTGCTTGGCTTATGATAATCCTGAAACGCCCTTTCAAGCTCGGTGATCGTGTCATTATCGCAGGTATAATCGGGGAAGTTACGGACATAACGCTGACCCATATCATCCTCAATCAGGTTGGAGGTACCATCGGCGGTGAGGAGAAATCCGGGCGGGGGGTGTTGATCCCCAATGCAACGATGTTCGGTCAGATAATCTATAACTACACTTTGGAGACAAAGTATATTTTGGATGAAGTACCAGTAAGGATTACTTTCGATTCAGACTGGAATATCGCAGAGAAGATCCTCCTGGATGCAGCACGACAGGTAGCAGGTGATGTCATCGAAGAGACAGGCCAGGAGCCTTTTATCCGAAGTGAGTTTTTCGAGGCCGGGGTGCTCATTCGTCTGCGATACCAGGTAGTTCCTTCAGATCGACAGCGGGTATCCAGCGATATTGTTAAGATCGTCTTTCATGAGTTTTTCAAGACAGACAAGGTCCGCTTCTGCTATCCACATTCGGAAGTGACCTATGATTGGAAAGAAGGCATCGCCCTACCACCTGAGGCTTATGGGCTTCCGTATCCGGGGAAGGAGCGGATTGAAGGTAAACCCATAGGGGGTACTAAACCAAGTGCTGAAAATAGCGGAGAGTGAAGATAATTAGTCTGCCCATAGTATAAGCGCTGGGTTTTGGCCAGTTTATGGGGCTTAGGGAGGAGGTGACGGACAGATGATGGTTAAAATCATTGAGGTGTTGAGTACATCTCCAAATAAGAGGTAATTTGGGCCAGCTACGTTTGAACTACTCATCTCCCGGGAATCCATTACTTCTTACTTGCTTTGGTGCTGATGGGTATCTCCTTAGGCTTGACCTCTGCTTTCTTGGGAAGGCTAACTTCCAGTACCCCATTTTCGTACTTAGCCTTGATTTTAGCAGGGTCTACAGAGACAGGCAGAGGAATCACACGCTCAAAATTACCGTAACACATCTCCATCCTATGAAAGTGTTTGCCTTTCTCCTCTTTCTCTGCCTTTCTTTCGCCCTTTATCATCAGATTATTTCCCGATAACGTTACAGAAAGGTCTTTTTCGTCAACCCCAGGAGCTTCGACTTTGACCGAAATTTCCTCCGGGGTCTCCGCCAGATCAATGGCAGGGCACCATCGCTCCTCCATCAACCTCATGGGTTCACCACCGAAGAAAGACTCCGTGAGACGGTCCATCTGACGGCGAAAAAGATCCAGACCACTGTATGGCTCCCACTTCATCAGTGCCATTTCACTTCCTCCTCTTTCCTGTGATCCACAGTTCGGCTCAAACTAACGCAGCTGGCCTATTTCGCCTCCTAAAAATGTAGTACTTTCTGATTTTCAAAATCAAACCGGCTATCACATTGCCTATACGTATCATACTTCCACCATCGAATCTTCACTTCCGAATGGGTTGGATACATAGCCATCGGCCGCCTGCTCGTTCTCCCAACGTTCCCCATCCAGCAAGTAGCGAAAACGATATTGCTGACCTGGTTTCAAGGAGATAGTTAGGGTGAAACTCCCATTCTTGTGGCGTTTCATAGGCTGCGAGTCCCAGCCATTGAAATCACCACACAGACAGGCAGTATGGGCGTCCACCTCGGGGAAATGCTCGAATTTGACTCTGCATGATCTACCAGTCTTGGAATACGTTTTTTGAATCATCGTTTCCCTCCTTGCGGGATTGACAATATCTGTTCCCGCTCTCAGTTCCTCTATCATGCAAGTTCATGCAGATAAAGCTAAATCCTCCATTTTCACGATACGATCAGAACGAGACTAAAACTCGAAAAAAAACTGAACTACCTCTTTTGATCCTTTGGTAGCTCATTTGTCACAGTTCAATCAACACCCAACTTCCATCACAAACCCGCCAGAACTATAGATCGTCTGCTTTGCGACACTCCCTTTCGCAAGCTTTGCCTTTTCTGGACCTTAAATCCAAACCTTATCTGAATAGAAAAGCCCGTCAATATTCTCTACGCGGAATATTTAATGGGCCTATAGATTTGAACTTGCATCACCACCTTAAGGCTTAGATGGATTTTCACGTAGGGCTATAGACTACAACTATATTATAAAAAGGTTTGTTCTTTTTGTCAAGAGGTCAAGTCCAAAATAAAGTATGGTGCTCTGGGCCGTGGCACTGGCAGTTATGACACAGATGTTGAGCCATGTGGGCACCGGGCTTCTCCTGCGGGCTATCGTTGCCGTGGCCGGACAAAGATTGTCCGTAATCCGTGGCATACTAATTTTCTTAGCAGCATCCAGCATAGGCCTGGTAGCGGGTGGGATAGTGGGTAATGCTGCTGCCATTTACCGATGGGTTCGCAGTCAGTACCCAGGGAGCTTTACTGGCGGGGTTGGTATCGTCGAAGGAACAATGGCCATTATGTACAGTGGCCTGGGAGTGCCTGATGGAGTAACAGTAGTAGTTATCCTTACCTATCGCCTTCTCTCTACAGCATATCAATGCCATACCAAAGATAGACCCTGACCCACGACGATAAGCCAGCTTCTGTTTGACAATTGGATATAATCTTGGATGTAGAAAACCTCTAAAAGAGCTATCGAAACTCGATGAAAAGATGCACTAAAAAATCCAGGTTTTACCTTATCAAGACCATCTTCTTTATTTCGATAAAGTTTTCCCCTTCCAATCTGCAGAGGTAAACACCACTACCTACCACTTTCTGAAAATTATCAGTCCCATCCCAAATCACTGAATAGATTCCTGGCTCTTTGGTTTCGCTTACAAGGGACCTCACCTTCTCGCCCAGGATGCTATATATCTCAAGGGTCACATGGGACATCGACGGTATCTCATAACAAATATAGGTTACCGGGTTAAATGGGTTCGGGTTGTTTTGATAGAGTTTGTAGGTGGTCGGAATTCCCGATCTCATCGCTTCTGTTGGTGTTGCGGATACCGGGCCATGGAGTGTTCCGGCCCCGGTGAGATCAACATCCTCAAGTTTATACCAGTAAGTTGTACCGTTTACCAGGCGGATATCCTTGAACGAATAGTCCTTCCTCGTAGAAGAAGTACCTTCTCCCACTATCAGTTGAGAGTTAACCTTGATGTATCCTTTTTCTCTGTCCAAACTCCGATAGATGCTGAAACCTAAGTTATTCAGTTCACTCTCCGTGGTCCACTTAAGGGTAACCTCAGCATCCCCCGCAATGGCTGCAAAGTAGGAGAGCGTCACAGGCAAGCTACCATCTGAAAATATCTTCTGGGCATAGATATCCCCGTTAGTGTCGGTACGCTTATCCTGCCAGGTGATAATGGCTTCTCCTACACCTGCACCGACAATAACGGAATACCTATAAGTGGGGAGATACCATATCTGTGCTCCTGAAGCTGTAGAGATAGCTACTCCATCGGATGTCCACTGGGGGCTGCCTGACGAATTTAACTGCTGGGCATAGATGTCGATGTCAGTGGTACTGAAATCACGGTAATCATACCAGGTGAGAATTGCCCCGCCTGAACCATCACCTACTATGGCAGGGAACCTCTGAAGGTCCGTAGCCGTGCATACGGCAACTCCATTGGATGTCCACTGGGCACTGCCAGACGAATTCAAGCGCTGGGCGTAGATGTCAGCGTCGGCACCCCTGCGATCTGCCCAGGCGATAATTGCCCCACTTGAACCATCACTCACCATGACAGGATACCTTTGGTTTCCCGTAGCTGTGCATACGACAACCCCATTGGATGTCCACTGGGCACTGCCAGACGAATTCAGCCGCTGGGCATAGATGTCATCATCACTTCCCCTGCTATCATACCAGGTAATAATTGCCC
>CAZTBA010000337.1:0-6948 GCA_964611725.1 uncultured bacterium | reverse complement strand
TTATTTGGGATTCCTAACCGCGGTTTTGTTTACGTACTAGTAGTCTAATTGGCAAACCTCTGACGCGGGCGTCGGGCGCGCCCAGTCGTCTGTAATGACTACAACCTTCCTTCCGCTCAGATTCTGCTTGTTTATCTCCTCGGTGCCAATAGGTTCATGGATCGCTTCACTGACAACTTCCCTCCAGGTGCCTTTAGCTGGAGGGTTTTTACTTTGTGCGATGTTGATATTTTCAATCGGTAAGCCAGTTTGAATTATCTTCTCTTTGTCTCCAAAAGGGATTGTAATTTCCATTGATAACTCCTTCAAACGCAGGCACCCTGCCCGCGCAGGGTTTTCTGTAAAAGCTCGATGTCAAGGTTTCTGGGTGCTGCTTCCAGTTTCGCTGACAGAGCGGCCGCTGTCCCCGCAGCCTCTCCGGTAGCCATGCAGACGGGAATCTTGCGGATTGCCGCCTCAGCGACATGGGTTGCCGATATGCATCGCCCCGCTACGAGCAGATTATCGATCTTTTTCGGGACAAGGCAGCGATAGGGGATATCGTGGTAATCGCTTATGACGGAGCGGTTTTCGTTGGCACCACCGGGCTTGTGCATGTCGATCGGATTTGCACTTTTGGCGATAGTATCAGAGAACTTGCGACCTTGAACTATATCCTCCTCGGTCAACATATATTCGCCAACGATCCGGCGTGTCTCCCGCACCCCGAGCTGAGGCGACTCGCCGGTGCCGAAGATATAGCAGTTTTCGTAGCCTGGCCGCTTCCGCATTTTTTCGACCTGTTCCACGGCCCTTTTTCGGATCTGAACTTCCGCCTGTGTCAGGTCCCAAACATCCGTGCCATCGCCGTAATCGTAGCTGCCCCCGGCACCGCCAACGATCACCGGCTGGCCCCTGTCATTGAGCACGGCAACCTTGAAACCCCGGGAGATCTGATACAGTTCCTCTTTGGGCGATTTGTCAAACGGCGCACCGGCATACGCAGCGATATCCGCGTCTCCTGTACAATCGACGACAACTTTAGCCAGGACCGTCTGTCTGCCAGATTTGTTCTCAATGATAACTCCCTTAACAGAGTTTTCCTTTACGATAGCACCAACCGTCCAGGAATGCAACAATAGTTTGATACCCTCTTCTTCCATCATCTCAAAAGCCAAAGTCTTGATGGCTTCGTAATCCACATGAGGCTTAGTCTTTCCTATGTGCCTTGCTTGTTTTTCGTGATCATAGCTTATGCCATCAGGCAGGTTCTTACCTTTAGGCACATCCATGTCTTCCGGACCGATGGCTCCGCCTGTGGCTATCAATCTTTCCATGATCTCCCATGGCAATCCTCTGATGATCATATTGCCGTTCATATCCTGGAACGAAACACCGACGGACTGCCCGCCCGGACCCTCTGCAAAGTAGCCGCCGAGGTAGTCGCAGCGCTCTATCAGGATCGTCTGTGCACCGTTTCTCGCTGCCGCCACAGCCGCAACGATGCCCGATACGCCTCCACCCACGACTGCGACGTCAACGTCTGCAACAACAGGTGTCTGTCTTGCGGGTTCGGTTATGAAATCCGCGTTCTGTTCCGCAGTCATATAACCTCCTCATCCTGTTTCGAAGGAAACTATTTCCCATGTTTCTATGTAAGGTACTGTGACCGTGATAACGCTTCCATTTTTCTCAAACTCAAGGTCTTTTTTGCCTGCCAATGTCCGGACTCTGCTGCAGGATCTCTCCCAACGCAGCCGTATGACGATATCCGTAAGCGGGATCGTATCCTGCAGGGGGCGTACACCTGTGGCGTTTACCAGGTGCAGTAACCGTCGCTGCCCCTGACTGTAAAGTGCCGCCTGCAGACTGTGAGGACAGTCGATTTCAAATGGAATGTCATCCGGGGCGACGGCTTTGACGGCGTTGGCGATAAGGTCCTGGTGGTCGGGCATCCGGTACCGCCAGGCCAGCCGCCCGATCTCGCCAGCGAAGTATATGGTTCTGTTGTGGGCCACAACGACAGGAATATCGGTCTTTTTCGTCGGGATGGATGCGCGCTCCGGCGGGGAACCTACGGCACCAGGCACACCAAACGGTGGGACCAAAGTTAGAGGGACATCGGCGTCCGTGGATACCTGCAGCAGATTCAATTCATTGGGGATAAGCTGGGTGTTGCCGATGCCCGTTAAGAGCGGGTGTCCGTCCCGTTCTATCCGCATGTAAGATGCGCTGAGGTTCTGAAGCATGTGTCCGTCATAGCGTATACCAAGGATCTCGTGGAGGGGGTTGGTTACCCTGGAATTACCTTTTTCGTCATATAGGGCGCTCCCATACGATGCTACGATACCACCCCCGCGCCCGGAAAGCTCTCGAACGGACGCGATCGCATCATCGCTCATGTGGGAAACGTTTGGCAGCACCAGTACATCGTACGAAGCCAGGTGATCAGGTGTCAGATGCTCTTCCGGAATTACGGTAAACGGGATCTGGTGGTTGGTCAGCGCCTCGATGAATCCGTACAGTTCCTCTGAACCGGAATGGCGTATGCTGCGGCGAGATGAGACAACCGCTACGGGCGTGATAGGTTCCAGGTCGGCAAAAAATTCCTCATTGGCTTCCAGAAAGGTGTTAAACTGAGCTACATTCTCCAAGATTCGCCCATCGTATTGAGTTGCGGGGACGCCCGTCAGCGAGTGCCAGATGCTGCCACCGCCTGCAATGGCCTGTGTCAGCCAGAATCGGTTCTCGTGTTCCGGTAGCCCCGTGTGCCGCCAGACCAGCCCGGGACAGGCATGTATAATAATGATGGGTGGACGGTTATTGCTGACAGTCCTCCCGAAATTCGCCGCCACTCCCGGCAGCCAGCGCGGACGCTGTTCGTTCCTGCCCAAGGCTAAGTGGTCCAGTGGTTCGGAGCAGAGCACGTCGCAGTGTTCGGCGAGGCCGACGACATCCTGTTCGCTGCCGAACCCGAAGCCGCCGATCCAGGGTACTTCGGGCTTGACAGACTTGATAACGCGATACATCCCACCGAAGTTGTCGTGGAAGCAGCGCGTGCGCCAGGATGGGTCGAACTGCGCTGTATCCCGTGGTAGATCCGTTCCGTAAAGCCTGTGGTATTTTCGTTGACATACAACGCAGTGGCAGTCCGTAAAACCTGCCGCGTTGAGGAACAGTCCATCGACATCGTATTTCCCCAGGATCTCCCTGAGCACTTCATATGCTACAGCCTCGTTTCGATAGGGGCCGTTAGCGCATGTAGCATATAACAGGCTCCACGGGCCGTAGCGCGGCTCGCCGACTGCATGAGGTTGCCCATCCGCATCTTTGACAAACCATTCGGGGCGCTGCTGATATATACTGTCGTCTGCCTTGCTGAAATCGACGCGGGCGATGAATTTCAAATCGTTCTGATGTGCCGCTTCCACCACTTCTCCCAGCAGATCGCGTCCGGCCATAAACGGATTGATAAAGTGGTAGGGCACCTCCGTCGGATACCAAGCATAGATACCGCCGGCGTTAAATATAACTGCATTGGCATGCAGCTCTTCCCTTAACCGGCACATTACCTCTGCCGGGTCGATCTGTGGCGTGTCCACAACCTGCAAATTTGTCTGCACGATCCTGAGCGGCTTCTGCCACCATGGAGAATCCATTGTAGCCTCCATATGCTGTTTTACATTCCGTACATCAAATTAGGTTTCAGAAACAAGTATATTTACACATCTACTCCTGTAGAGACGCCTCGGTGAGGCATCTCCTTCCACTTCCCAGCCAATTGGTATTCTATTCCAATTCTATCACCAAAACTTCATGGTCAGTGATGCCGGGAATAGAGAAAGATAACATGTTATTGCCATCTTTCGAAGCTGATATATCTTGACCACCAACCAGAGATTTAATTCGGCGAACCTGTTTCCCGTATGGCAATTGTACTGTCAGATGTTGTTCCCCAATTGGGATCAATTCGTGGATCGGGGTTTTCCAAGTATCGGGATTGGTCAGGTTCACCAGATGTACCTGAATGTTCTTCTCGCCCTGTCGATACGCATGGACATCCACAAGCCCGGGCCCTTCAACCGTTACAGGCATCTGATTAAATGCTGCCCACCTGACTGCATTGGAGAGGAGCAGCAGATGATCCGGCAGATTCAATTCCCAAAACAGCCGGTCCAGTTGACCCGGGAAGTAGACGCATCTACTGTTCCCTGATTCACGGACGAACACAAGCGATATATCCGTACTTTCCACGCGCGGGAAAGTCTTTTCCGGTGGATAGGTAGTATATGGCGGAACAAGCGTCAGAACAGTCGGCAATTCCTGCGTAGCTTCCACCTGTGCCAACCGTCCGCCGAAGAGCGTGCGGTCGGTGTTCCCGATGTCGGAGAGCAGAGGATGCGTCTTGTCCTCGATGTGCATGTAAGAATGCTCCAGCTCGTCCGTAGATCCCTTGCTCAGGTGTCGGACGCCGAAGATTGACGATAGGCCGAAGTTCTCCCTTTGTGCACCCGATCCGTCGTAGAGCGATGTTTCATATGTCGCGACTATCCCGCCACCGCTCTGGGCGAATTCTGTTATGGTCTGACAATCGGAATCTGACAGGTTGTAGGCGTTTGCCAGCACCAGCACCTTGTAGCGGCTCAAGCGGTCGATGGTGATCTTGGTCGGATGGAGCAGATCAAACGGGATCCGTGCCCTCAGAAGGGCATAGTACATACCCTGATAGGCATCTCTGTCATCGGACTCAAGCAGGACAGCATTGGCTATGGAGTCCCTGCCCTTGAAGTAAGCTTCATTGTCCGCGTGCCAGCGGTAAAACCGCTCGATGGGCTCGAACTGACGCTGGTCCCATTGTGTACCGCCGATGATGGTAAACCAGGGCCGAGAGTCGGCAGCTACGGCTTCGGCGAGCCAGAGACGCTGTTCCGCCTCGGGACGCGACAGGTGCCGCGAAGCGATGTTGGCGCTGTGGATATGGAAATAGGGCTTCTTCGCATCAGTCAAAGTCCGCATCCGCTTGCCCATCTCACCGGAGACCCAGACGGGTGTGTCGCCGCCGCGCCTCTGGAAATCGGCGTTGATCATCGCCGCCAGATCGGCGATACGGCTCACACCGTGGTTGCCCATCCAGATAGTATCGGACTTGATACCCTTCGTGAAATCATCCCAGAATTTCCATAGGTCTTCGTTGCATTTGGTTCTCCAGTGTTCCCACTCGGGGGTCCTTTCACCGGGCAGTTCATGTCCGGTGTCTTTCCTGAATTTATCTCTGCAATAGGGACAGTGGCACAGCTCCCTGGCCCCGCTCCATGCGTTGCCGAAGAAGCCATCCACATCATATTTCCCGTGGATCTCACGGAAGAGTGAAGGTGCATACTCGTAGTAGTATGGGCTGTTGATGCAGGTATTATAAAGTCCCCGTGATATGCTGATGCTGCCATCGGGTTTCGTAACGAACCAATCAGGGTGCACCTCGTAGAAATCCTTTTCGACCCCACTGGGATCGATACGGGCCAGGACACGCATCCCCTGTGCCTTTGCAGCTCTGCACAGTTCTCCGAACAGATCCCGATCGCCCAGCCACGGGCTCCTTCGATGTAGCGCGACCTCCGTGGGATAGTAGGCCACGATACCACAGGCATTGAGCACGATGCCGTGTAGCCGACACCGTTTCCAGAAATCGGCCCAGAACTCCACATCCAGACCCACCGGGTCCGTTTCCCTGATGTTTACCTGTCCGAAACGCATGCACTCATTACACCATGCAGGATGTTTCCTCACTGCTATACCCTCCAGTGAACTTTCACACCATGTTTATCGATTAACTCATCGTTGATCTCCATTCCCCAACCGGGTTTATCGGGGATAGGGACGTGACCGTCCCTTACTTCCGGAAATCCGGGGAACAGATCCGGCCAGGCGACATGCTGTTTGGCATTATCGAAGGTTTCCACTATAAGCCCGTTGGGAACGGCGGCCGCGAGCTGAACATGAAAATGCGCGACGTGATGCGGCGCCATGGGTATGCCGTGTGCGCGGCAGAAAGAAGCAACCTTCAGGAATTCTGTGACACCGCCGTTCTTGATGCAATCGAACTGCATATAGCGGATGCCACCATGTTCGACCAAGCTGCGGCATTCAGCGAGGTCGATATGGTTCTCACCTGCCGCCACCGGGATGCTGGTTGAGCGGGCGACTTCACCGCAGGATACATCCGGATCGTATCCTGGCGTACGCCGAACGGATACAGGCTCTTCCAACCAGAACAGGTTGTAATCTTCCAGATGCTTGCATGTTTCGACAGCGGTTTTGACATTCCATATCTGATTGGCATCAACCATCAGATCGATCTCGCTTCCCAGGCCCTCTCGAATGGCCTTTACCCGGGTTTCGCTATCCTGGGGTTCACCACGGCCGATGCGGATTTTCAAGGCCCTGAATCCGCCAGCTTCCATAGCTGCGCGTGCCTCCTCCACCATCCCGTCCAGCGTCTGTCCATCGATGTAAAATCCCTCGGAGAGATATGCGGGCACAGGGTGGGGTGCCCGCCGAGCATCTGACAGACGGACAGGTTCGCCATTTTGGATTTGATGTCCCACAGGGCCAAATCCACCGCCGCTATAGCGGCCAGCATTGTTCTATGAGCCCAGTTTTTGGGCTTTCCCGCCGATTCGTCAAATAGCGATCCATACATCTTCTGCCACAGATATTCCGTCTCTGTCGGGTTCTGACCAAACAGAATCGGCTTCAGGGCAGTATCTATGATCTCGCAGATCTGGTCCAGCGGACCTCCCCGTGATTCCCCGATGCCGCGTATGCCGTCATCCGTTGTGATGCGGCATACGGCATCCGTGCTGGCCCGAATAGGCCCTCCCGATAACCCTCGGGGCCTGGGCAAAGGCATCTGAATCAACGCGGTTTCAATGTCAGTTATTTTCACGGACACGTCTCACTCCCCTATCGTTT
>CAZTBA010000336.1:0-6979 GCA_964611725.1 uncultured bacterium | reverse complement strand
AACTGGCACTGCTCGAGCTTCCAATGTAGAAGTGCTCTATAGTCTCCCAGATAGACAGGACGGCGAAGAGGAACAGTGCGATCGCCCACTCGCTATACCTGGTAAGTGCAAAACCGATCGACATAATTAGCCTTTAGAGGAGCTGTTTTATTGCCCAAGATGTGACAGGGAAACGGTCCTATATTAAACGCAGATTGAATCTGTGAATTTGCACCAACGTCTTAGAGATCCAGGAAGAATGGTAGAGGTTTGATTTATCAAACCCTTCAACGGGCACGATAAACCGTGCCCCTACAGTCTATGTGAAACATTAGTTCCGAGATTAAATTGCGTTCAGTACAAGATATCACTGTTATCTGTCAAAATCGAAGATCTTATTTCCCAAGGGCTTCATCTGTTTCCTTAAGTTGATCCATTATGGAGATATTCTGGGGGCACTTGGGCTCGCATTCTCCACATTCGACGCAGGCTCCGGCGTGTTTACCTTCTTCGGCAAGTCTCTGGTATTGCCTCCGAGCATATTCGGTCAGCCCATAGAGTCGATGGTAGTTCATGAGTTGAAAATTCCTGGAGATATTGACATCGTTCGGACAGGGCATACAGTAGTCGCAGCCGGTACAGTAAAGATCAGCGAGTTTCTTGTTTTCCTCAAGCATCTCATTGGTCCGCTTACTCTCTTCTTCACTTAAAGGACCCAGCTCGGAGACAGTATGGACATTCTCCTCAAGTTCCTCAAACTTGTTCATACCCGAGAGGACGATACTGACACCAGAGTTCGATAGAACAAACCTGAGAGCTGCCTCCGGGGTTGTCTTTACGCCATCAGGTATCATCCTCCTTATGGCATCGGAGTATGCCACAAGTCGTCCACCGCCAAGCGGCCCCATAATCACAACACCCATACCCTTACTGTGTGCGTAGGCTATACCCTTCTCATTGGAACGATCAAGCAGATTATACTGGACGGTCATACCCTCGAACTCACCTGTATCTATAAGCTTAATGAGGTTCTCAGGTGTATCGTGAAACGAGAAACAGATATGCCTTACAAGGCCCTCGACCTTCGCTTTCTTCATCTCATCCAAAGGACCATCCGGAACCCTCAAGGCCTCATCAAACACATGCCACCTCAGACCGTGGAAATGATAGAAATCTATGTAATCAATGTCGATCTTCCTCAACGAAGAATCAAGATTCTTGCGCCACTCCACGCCGGAAGTTCCCCTGTAGGGGTTCTTTGTGGAAATGTAAACCTTCTCGCGTTTTCCCTTGACAGCTCTTCCGACCGCTATCTCACTCTCACCACCACAGTAGCCGACAGCACTATCTATGTAATTTATACCGAGCTCCACACCCCTCTTCAGAAGCTCTACAGCCTCGTCCATAACAACATGGTTGTCTTCCATCGGGAGACGCATCGCTCCAAAACCCAGAGCGGAAACCTTAAAACCTGTACTTCCATACTCACGATACCTCAAACTATCTTACCTCCTTTCCCAGACAACGCCATAACCCCAAAAAAACATATTAATATTATACCCGTTATTGGCCTGATTGTCAAGCTTTTCGAAACCGAATGCGCCGATGTGGCAGGCTTGCTTTTTCCAATTTCATTGTGGGATTGAGCAGGGGATCAATGAGACTTTTCGAAGGAGGATTTCGGACCGAGGTTCTGCCATCTCAAATCCCAGAAGTTCCGGGAGCGTGACGAATCTATAGCCTCTGCTTAGAAGCTCATTTATTATTCCTTCGAGAGCTTCTACCATATTATCTCTGGAGGTTCCGTGGGCCGTGGAGATTCCATCGTGTAGAAGGATAATACTCCCGGGAAGGACCCTATTGACGATCGCCCTTTTGATCTCGTTGGGCTTCCTCTTAGCAGCATAATCGTCGACTGTGACGTCCCAGGTTACGGTGATATATCCCTTCTCACGAACGTAGCTCAGGAGCCATGGGGTCCGAAAACAGTAAGGAGGGCGGAAAAATCTCGTTCTGTGGCCTGTCAGCTCAAATATCAGGTTCTCCGTTCCGTCGACCTCCCTTCTAAGCCCTTCCCCGAATTTGAAGGGGATGGTTCTCGAATGGGTATAGGAATGATTCCCAACGGTATGCCCTTCTCTGACAATCCTGCAGGCGGTTTCCGGATAGGACGCGACGTTCTCTCCGACAAGGAAAAAAGTGGCCCTGACATCATATGAACTGAGGATATCGAGGATCTGTGATGTATAGGGTTCGTTAGGCCCATCATCAAAGGTGAGGGCCACTTCCATATCTTCTGAGGCAAGGGGTTGGCGCGGGTAGACCCTGCCGTAGAGCTGTGATGACGGTGTGATGGCGAAATAGAACAGAAGGAAGACAAGACCTGCCAAAGCTATAAACCAAGATATCCTGTGCCGGAAACTCCCGCTCATATCTCTTGATCTTTCACCCATCGTATGAGATGCTCGAAGTCAGAGTCATCCACCAGAGGCACTGCTCCTTCCCGAATAAGCCTCTCAGCGATCTCATCCTTTATGGAACCGTCGTTCCATTTCAGGACATAGAGCCGCCTTCCCTGCGAGATAGCCCTTCTGGCGGCATCCATGGTTCCTGAGGCATTGAGGAGTGCCTCCACAACGACCGTGGCAAGCGACATACCGGTGACGATCCGGTTCCTGGCCAAAAGGCTACCGACGGTGACCTCCGTATCCGGGCGGTATTCGGAAAGGAGGGCGCCCTCGCGCGCTATCTCGTCCGCAAGACTTCTGTTTTCAGGAGGATAAACGCGATCGAACCCGGATCCGATAGCGGCCAGGGTTCTCGTTCCACCCCTGAGGGCTCCAAGGTGAGCCGCTGTATCTATCCCGAGAGCAAGACCGCTTATTAAGGTTATCCCTTCACGGGCAAGGCTTTGAGATATCTTGAACGCCATCTTCTTTCCGCTATCGGATGCCCTGTGTGATCCTACCACAGCTACACCGATGCGATCTTCAGGTAGAAGCGAACCTTTTACGTAAAGGATTGGCGGAGGATCATCGATATCTCTGAGGAGGCAGGGATAAGTCTCGTCGAAGAACGTCACCACCCCTATTCCTCTGCTGTCGAGTCCGGAAAGAAAAGCCCTCACTTTATTGATCTTCGTGATAGCCTCCGATATGCCGGAGGCCTGCCTTGAGCTTATCCCTTGGACTTCTGCGATCTCCTCCGGAGGAGCTGAGAGCGCAGCTTTGGCAGAGCCGAAGTGCCTGACTATCTCGAAGAACCTCCTGGAACCGATCCCGGGGGCCTCCCTCAGTGCAACTATGTATTCCAGACCTTCCTGAAATCCTCTCATACCGATATAAACCAGAATTTTTAGGTAGGGGCAGGTTTCGAAACTACCCCTACAGGATCAGATTCCGAAGCCTCTGTGGTGAACAGCTAAGGATATTTTTGAATCGATTCAAAACCGGAAACTTCTCTGGGCATGTAAAATAAAAGGACGGCAATTTCCCAAGAGCCGTCCTGATACCTGAAAGGGCCTCTCCTTAGATCTTCCTGAAAAGTCCGATGACCTTACCTGCCAACCTGAAACCCGGATAGGTCGCGTCTATCACTATGGGATCGTAGGTATTGTTCTCCGGAAGAAGCCTTACCCACTTGCCCCTGGGATGATACTTCTTGACCGTAGCTTCATCATCGATCACAGCTACGACTATATCCCCGCGGTCCGCGTACGGCTGATGGCGTGCTATAACATAATCGTTATCGAATATGCCAGCATCCCTCATGCTGTCGCCTCTGACGCGCAATGCGAACATCTCACCTGGCGGCAGGAATTCCTGGCTCACAGCGAGCGAACCCTCGATGTTCTCGGTAGCCAATATGGGTTCACCGGCGGCAACCCTGCCGATTATGGGCACCTCCTTCACTTCAGAATAGATACCTACGCTCTTTGCCGGACCGACGAGCTCTATCCCCCGAGAGAGGAAAGCCTTACGCTGTATATAACCTTTGCGGACAAGCGCATTGAGGTTAGTCCTCACACCGTTTGTGGAGGATATACTGAACCTCTCCCCGATCTCCCTGATAGTGGGCGGATAGCCCTTCTCCTTGATCATGCCAACTATGAACTCGTATATCTCGCGCTGCCTTTCGGTAAGCTTTCTTTTCATAGCGCACCTCCCCCTTACGTGATTTGTGCGCTGTTATCATTACTGCAAAATACCCACACATCGAATATAGGGCACGTAAGTTCACTAATCAAGCAAAAAATTAATTTTTTTCACTGATCAGATTTGATCCATCATTTTTTGCTCAAAGTATTCGAGGGACTTTAAGATCGTCGCTACCGTGCCTGCGATGAGCCTCTGGCCTTCGTTGTCGCCTCTTATAAATTCTGCAGGGATGAAAGATGAGAAGTCGTGTCCTGAACTTGTTTCAGTGGCAGGTGTTCTGTCTCATAGTCCTCCTCCTTGGAAACAAAAAAGCCGTCCCCTTTACGGGACGGCCTGGACTCGAAATTTCATCTTGGCCTCGTGCCCTTCATATATGTCTTTTTATTGCTACAAATTTTGGTGTAAGTTATTGGGAAGATTTAGGATAAGTGCTTCAAAATTTGTGATTAGAATGTGAAGATCAGCAAAAACTTCGAGATAGGAAAACGGAAGAGTCGGCTCCCAAGGAGCCAACTCTTCTCAACAGCATGAATTAAAAAAGCGAAAATATATTCAAAATCCAAACATGTAATCTGTCGATTTGCATTGCAAAAACAAGAGAGACAACTGCCATGAGCTTAAGTAAAATATTAAGTGAAGGTCCTGATGTATCTTTGAACGGGTCACCGAGTGTGTCGCCAATGACAGTAGCTTTATGGACATCAGAACCTTTTCCACCAAGATTACCTTCTTCTATATACTTTTTGGCATTATCCCATGCACCGCCAGCATTTGCCAAAAATATTGCGAGAGGGACGCCGGTTATGAGTGATCCGACTAGGAACCCGCCAAGCGCTTCCTTACCAAAAACAATTCCCATAAATATGGGGAGAACAACTGCCATGATTCCTGGCAGAATCATCTCTTTCAGTGCTCCTTTTGTCGTAATATCTACAATCTTCTCCGAGTCAGGCATTGCTTTGCCTTCCATCAGACCAGGAATTTCTCTCCACTGACGACGCACTTCTCTGACGACGCCGAATGCTGCATGGCCAACTGCCCGCATCGTTTCAGCGCAAAAGACAAACGGTACAATAGCTCCAACAAGCATCCCAGCAATAACCATTGGTTTTAAAGTATCGATTGCAGAGAGGCCAATTGCCTGAGAATAAGCAGTGAAAAGTGCAAGAGCTGTCAAAGCTGCAGAACCAATCGCAAAACCCTTACCGATCGCCGCTGTTGTGTTCCCAATGGCATCCAATTTTTCGCATCTTTTCCTGGCATCAGGCCCCAAATGTGCCATTTCAGAAATACCGGCAGCATTATCGGCAATGGGTCCATAGGCGTCAACTGCGACGGTCATGCCGGCTAATGCGAGCATTCCAATGGCTGAAAGAGCAACTCCGAAAACACCAGCAGTTCCGTAAGCAATTATCGTCGCGAGTGCAATAGCAACAATCGGGACAACTATTGATTTCATTGCGGTTGCCATTCCCTCGATTATACAAGTCGCGGGACCTGTCTGAGCCGATTCAGCTATGTTTTTGACTGCTTTCCCTGACGTATAATGCTGAGCTGTAAAACCAACGACCATTCCGGTCAGAAGCCCTGAAAGAACTGCCCAAAAAAATCCCAAGCTTCCATACCATACCACACACAAGACAAAGCTGCCTAATGCCAGAAGTCCGGCACTGAGAGTCATACCATTATTCATCGCCTTCTGAGCATCCATTTTTCCTTTACCTGAAATTACAAACTGGACACCAATTATTGACGAGATTATACCCCAACCGGAAAGTAGAAACGCAAGCATTATTCCTTTGATATCTATAACAGGATTTGGTACAGCAGCAATGACCAGCGCAGAGATAATAGCGCCAACATAAGATTCGTAAAGATCCGCGCCCATTCCGGCGACATCACCGACATTATCTCCGACGTTATCGGCAATAACAGCGGGATTTCTTGGATCATCTTCAGGAATTCCTGCCTCAACTTTGCCAACCAAATCGGCTCCCACATCAGCTGCCTTCGTATAGATCCCTCCACCAACTCTTGCGAAAAGTGCCACAGAGGATGCTCCCATTGAAAAGCCAGCGATAAACTTTGTTGCTTCTAAAATCGCATTGAAAAGACTAAGATGTTGCATCAAGCCGAGCCAGATAAATGATAAATACACTCCTGATAGCCCAAGAAGTCCAAGAGAAACTACAGACATACCCATTACAGAGCCGCCCGGGAAAGCGATATCAATTGCATCTCCAACTGATTCTACGGATGCCTGGGCCGTCCTCGCATTGGAAGATGTCGCAATTCTCATCCCGATGTATCCGGCGAAAACTGAACAAATAGCCCCTACAACGAATGCAATCGCAGTTTTTGGAGAAATACCAATAGAGATTACCGAGACAAGTATAATAACAAAAATCCCAATCGACTTATACTCTCTTTTTAGAAAAGCCATCGCCCCCTTTTGAATAGATTTTGAGATGGAAACCATCAATTCGCTTCCCGGATCCTTCTTCAAAATCCTGGCTGCAAGATAGGCAACAAATCCAAGTCCTATAACCCCAGATATAATTCCGAACCAAATAGATAGCAAATCGCCAAATTGACTTACCATGAGTTACCTTCCTTGAAAGAGATTCTTAGCTCTGTTGGACAATTAAATTTCCTTCGGAAAAATAAAGGTTCATGAGATTTCAGAGAACTGAAATGCGTTCGGTATAATCTTGTTTTAACCAAATCATAACTGATGAAGAAAACAGGAAAAGGTTTTTCACTGAAGAGCCTAAGTGCTGAGTTTCCCCAAGCATAAAGAACTCAAATCTGAGACCTGAAATCACATCCACTACCGTTCCACC
>CAZTBA010000335.1:0-6984 GCA_964611725.1 uncultured bacterium | reverse complement strand
GTCGTAGGGTTGGAGATAAGAAAGCAGCTTGATCTGGCTGGTGAAAAGCCCGATGTCATCGTCGGGTGCGTCGGAGGAGGCTCGAATTTCGCCGGCGCTTGCTTCCCGTTCGTGAAGGATAAGCTCGGCGGGAGAGATATTGACATCATTGCCTGTGAGCCAACGGCATGTCCGACCCTTACCAGGGGCCTGTACCATTATGACTTCGGTGACACCGCCGAGCTGACGCCCCTGTTGAAGATGTATACGCTGGGCCATAAGTTCGTGCCAGCTCCCATACATGCCGGCGGATTGCGCTACCACGGTGACGCCCCGCTGCTGTGCCTGCTTGTCAGCAATGGTGTCATAGCCCCACGGGCTTACCACCAGAATATAGTGTTTGACGCCGCGGTTATGTTCGCGCGCACCGAGGGCATACTCTGTGCTCCCGAGACCGCTCATGCCGTAAGGGCAGGTATTGATGAAGCGCTGAAGTGCAAAGAGACGGGTGAGGAGAAGTGTATCGTGATCGCCTACAGCGGCCACGGCTTCTTCGACCTTTCTTCGTATGAGCGGTATATGGAAGGGATGCTGGAAGACTACGAATATCCTGAGGATAAAATTAAAGAGGCGCTGGAATATATACCCCAGATCGATCAGCCGGCCGAGTAGTTTCCAGAGAACGATCCTAATCGCTTCCCAAATCCCTGGGAAGTAGTTTCAAGGCGGGCTGTATCTTTACGGCCCGCCTTTTCCTTACAGTATGCCTTGTTCCCGTGCTTTCCCAGCAATGTCATTCTAAGTGACCGTGAGGCGGAGAGTCCCGTTCTTGTGGCGCAATGTGCCATCTTCTTTGCCTCGCTGCGCAAGAATGACAAAGTCAGTTTGCTACTATGCGAAGGTCATCGTAGAAATCCCTGTCTCCATCGGAATATTTATCTTGACTTAAATCTTTATTGCTTTTATTTTGTTTCTGCCAACCCAACCGAATTTCCCCAATTCGCTCTTTTTGTGATTTAAAAGTTAAGCCTGTAAACCTTCCGATGGAGTAATCTATGGACATAGATTCCCTTAGATCTGAGATAGATATCCTCGACAGAATCCTGGTGGATATCCTGGAGCTGAGGGCGAAATATGCCCTTAAAATAGGCAGTGTGAAGATGAAAAAGGGCATGTCCCTGTACTGTTCTGAAAGGGAAAATATGATCTTCAGGAGGGTGAGGGATATGAACAGGGGGCCGCTCTCGGACGAGGCTGTTGAAAGGATATTCAGGAAGATAGTTGATGAGATCAGAACTCTTGAAGAGGAAGTAGTGCAGTCGGATAAGGGGGGCGTTTTAGATGATAGTAGTAGTCAATGCCAAAGTTCCTGACAGCAATGTAGAGCAGATAGTCGACATTCTGAAGTCGGCCGGCTATCGTGGTGCTGATATCTCCCGCGGTACCGAAAAGATCGTGATAGGTGCTGTGGGAAAGCCGGATTTCGATAAGGAGCTCTTAGCTAGCCAGATCAGGACCTTCCCCTTCGTCGAAGATGTCGTCATAATTGCCAAGCCTTACAAACTTGTGAGCAGGGATTTCCGCCCGGAGGATACTGTAATAAGGGTGGGCGATGTTGAGATCGGGGGACGTAAGGTAGTAATCATGGCCGGGCCGTGTTCCGTCGAAAGCGAAGAGCAACTGCTCGAGACAGCCAGGTTCGTGAAATCTGCAGGCGTGGATATCCTCCGCGGTGGTGCCTTTAAACCGAGTACCTCCCCCTACAGCTTCCACGGACTCGGAGAAGAGGGACTCAAGATACTTGCCGAGGCGCGTGAGGAGACGGGGCTTCCCGTGATAACCGAAGTGATGGACACCCGGGATGTCGAGCTAGTGAGCAGATATGCCGATATACTCCAGATCGGTACGAGGAACATGACAAACTTTTCCCTCCTGGAGGAGGTGGGCATGGCTGACAAGCCGGTGATGCTCAAGAGGGGGATGTCGTCGAAGATAGAGGAATGGCTTCAGGCGGCTGAGTATATGGCTGATAAGGGCAATACCAGGATAATACTCTGTGAGCGGGGCATAAGGACCTTTGAGACGTATACCCGCAACACCCTCGACGTTAATGCCATAGCTGTGGTCAAGCAGCTCAGCCACCTCCCGATTATTGGGGACCCGAGCCACGGCACTGGAAGGTGGCAGATCGTTATACCTGTGGCAAGGGCTGCGGTAGCAGCCGGGGCGGATGGCCTGATGGTTGAAACGCATCCGAAGCCTTCCCAGGCACTTAAGGACGGTATGCAGTCCCTTACTTTTAGTGATTTCTCCAGGATGATGGACGAGGTTCTCTCGGTTGCAGAAGCTGTGGGCCGTGGGATATGAGCATCACATCGCATCTTGGGTTTAACAATAACTCAGGCATATCCTGAGGTTACAGAGAGGAGATCGGAGACGGTTGATAATATAGCCATAATCGGTGTAGGTCTAATAGGTGGTTCGCTTGGACTTGCCTTCAAAAGGTTCGGGATATCCAGATCGATAATAGGGATAAGCAGGGAAGAGACCCTGAAACTTGCAGCGGATATAGGGGCTATAGATGACGGCTATCCCTACAGCCAGCTTGCGGAAGGCGTCGCTATGGCCGATGTTGTCTTCCTGTGTACACCTATAGCGAGAATACTGAAACTTGTGAGAGAGGTCATATCCTGCGCCTCCCCAGGCACCATTGTAACCGACGTTGGAAGCACCAAATCTGAGATAACGGCTGCCGCGAGAAGCTCTCTCAAGGATAATGTTTACTTCATAGGTGGCCATCCCATGGCCGGTTCTGAGAGGAGGGGTGTCGGAGCCGCCGATCCCTTCCTTTTCCAGAATGCCATATATGTCCTCACACCCTCTGAAAGTGTCCCTGAGGCCAAGCTGAAGCACCTTACTGATATCGTTGATGGGATCGGGGCACGGGTTGTGGTGATTGATCCTGAGCTTCATGACAGGATTGCTGCCGCTGTCAGCCATCTTCCCCAGATGATATCGGTGGCACTGGTGAATATGGCCGGGAAGCTTGGAGAGGATGAACCGCTCTTCCTGAAAATGGCCGCGGGCGGCTTCAGGGATATGACGAGGATAGCGTCAAGTCCATATCAGATCTGGAAGGATATCTGCCAGACCAACACAGAGAGAATAGCGGAGTTCATAGATCTGTATACCGAGAGCATCAGCGAGATTAAAAACCACCTCCAGCGGGGAGGGCTCGAGGAGGATTTCGATTACGGCAATAGGGTGCGCGGATCTATACCGAAGGATTCGAAGGGTTTCATCAGCTCTCTGCAGGAAATCCTCGTGGTCGTTGAGGATAAGCCGGGAGTGATAGCCAAGATTTCAGGTGCCCTCGCTGCTGAGAAGATAAATATTAAGGATATCGAGGTACTTAAGGTCAGGGAAAATGAGGGCGGTACCCTGAGGCTTGCTTTCGATAGCCGTTCTACGGCCTCAAGGGCTATAGAAATAATAAGGAAAGCGGGATACGAGGCGAGGCTCAGATAATGTCCAATCGAGAGGTGGAAGAGGGTATCATAAAGATCTCGGGGCCGGCCAATGGACTTAAGGGCGAGATAACAGTCCCTGGGGATAAGTCCATATCCCATAGAGCTGTGATGATGGGCGCCATATCAGAGGGCATCACCGAGGTGGAGAACCTGTCCACAGGTGAGGACCCCTGGAACACGGCCCGGGCGATGGGTTGCCTTGGTGCCGACATCAGGGGTGAGCGATCCGAAGGCAAACTCACCATCAACGGGGTTGGACTCAGAGGATTTAAAGAGCCCGGGACGGCCCTCGATGCGGGGAATGCGGGAACGATGATGAGGCTCCTGTCGGGTATACTGGCCGGACAACCTTTCGAATCGGTAATATCGGGTGACGAGTATCTGAGCAAGCGCCCCATGAAGAGGATAATCGAGCCGCTCCGCCTTATGGGCGCTGAAATCAACGGCGTTGATGATGCATATCCTCCCCTCAGGATAAGAGGAGGGGACCTGAAGCCGATCGAATATGAGAACCCCATCCCGAGCGCCCAGGTGAAGTCCTGTATACTCCTTGCCGGGCTATATGCTGATGGCAGAACCACCGTGATAGATAAAGCCCGTTCGAGGGATCATACCGAGAGGATGCTGAAGCTGTTCGGCGCCTCAGTCGAATCCGGGAAGACTGGCTCGGGTGCGTATTTTTCATCGGTGGAGGGTTGGCCGAAGCTCAAGGGGAGGGAGATAACCATACCGGGAGATATATCCTCTGCTTCTTTCTTTATGGTAGCTGCCGCTATTGTCCCGGACTCCGAGGTAGTTATAAGGGGGATCGGACTCAATCCAACAAGGCTCGGGATAATATCGGTCTTAAAGAGGATGGGGGCCAAGGTATCGGTCGAGAACCAGAGATCCGTCTCCCAGGAACCCGTCGGGGATGTGGTTGTGAAGGCTTCCAAGCTCAATAAGGCAAGGTTGGCCGGAGAAATAATCCCTAACGTAATAGACGAGATACCTGTGATAGCCGTCGCGGCAACCTGTGCCAGCGGGGAAGTTCTGATACGCGACGCTGAGGATCTGCGCAACAAGGAGACCGATAGAATAAAGGCTGTCGTCGATAATCTGAGGAGGCTCGGGGCAAAGGTCGGCGAGCTTCAGGACGGGATGGTCATAGAGGGTGGTTACCCTCTCTATGGTGCCGAGTTGGAGAGCTACGGCGATCATAGAATAGCTATGGCTTTCTCCATAGCAGCCCTTGTGGCTGAAGGGGAAACGTCCATAAAAAGTGCCGAATGGGCCGATACTTCTTTTCCGGGCTTCTTCGATGTATTAGCTTCCTTGAGGGAGGGGTGATATGAAAACGCTTCTGAAAATGACCTTCTGTCTGCTTTTCATCGGGCTTCTCGGCGTTGTTATGATTAAGATTGTCTACGGATGTTCCTGGAGCGAGGCAGTTGAAATAGCTGACAACTTCGCTTCGGAGCTTCTGAGCTGAAGATGGGAAATCTGAAAATAGGTGGGAAGACGAAAGCGGTCGGTGCTATAGATAATGCTTGTAGGGCAATCCAGAAGAGCCGGTGCTAAAGCCCTTGGAAGATTGGATATTCTCGTCTATCGGGGTACTAAGTCGCTTGAGATATGGACTGGCACATTTCCCCCGATCGAAGTGATGAGAGAAGCGGCTCTTGGGGGATCATAAATTGATGCAGGACTTACAGGCTCGATAAGGAACCTTGGCATGAACAGTGAAAAGCAGAGTATCACCCTGGCAATCACAGAAGCAACCGGGTCTATCTACGGACTGAGACTTATGGGCATGCTGCTAAAGGAGGGAGCACGGATAAATCTTATAGTCTCAGAGGTCGGGATCAGGATAGTGAGGGAGGAGATCGGGATCGGGGTGAACCGTCTGGAGATAGAAAGATGGCTTCTGGACGGTTTCGGCCGTGAAGTGGAACATGGAAGCCTTTCTATATTCGATAACGGTGATCTCAAAGCCCCGGTTGCCAGCGGAAGAACAGCCACAGATAAGATGGTGATAGCTCCATGCTCGGTCAGGACAGTTGCCGGGATAGCACATGGGATGTCGGTGGACCTTATACAGCGTGCGGCAGATGTTATGCTAAAGGAAGGAAGAACACTTGTACTTGTAGTCAGGGAATCCCCTCTCAACTCCATACACCTTGAGAACATGCTCAGACTTTCACGTTTCGGGTCCCACATTATCCCGGCATGTCCTTCCTTCGATTCGCGTCCTAAGACCGTTGAGGAGCTTGTTGACTCCGTCCTTTACAAGGTTCTTTCGGTGCTGAAGATTCCCGAAAAGGTTTCGGGCGGATCTGGCAGGGGACAGATACTCAGGTGGGCGTGAGATCGACAGGTATAGGTGTTAGACACCTCCTCGGGATCGATCTGGGGACTTCTAGCCTTAAGTGTGTCCTTATAAGCGAAGACGGGCATCCCACAGGAATATTGCGGAGGGAATACCCGATCCTCTCACCAGAGCCGGGATGGAGCGAGCAGGATCCTGATGTATGGTGGGAAGCTGCGGTGGACGCTATAAGGGAGCTAATAGACGTCTCAGGTGTCGATGCCAGCTCCATCTCTGGGATTGGGCTTTCCGGTCAGATGCATGGGACCGTGCTCATAGGCCAGGATCACAAGCCTCTCAGACACTCCATAATCTGGGCAGATCAGCGTAGCATCGAACAATGCGGTAAGATACAGAAGATTTTAGCTGAGGAAGACCTTATACCGGTTGCCGGCAATCCCGTGGCAACCGGATTTATGGCAGCCTCCCTCCTCTGGCTTATGGAAAATGAGCCTGGAATATTCCAGGGAACCTACAAGGCCATCCTCCCCAAAGATTACGTACGACTTCGCCTCACGGGTGAGGTCGCCTCAGACGTCTCGGATGCCTCCGGGACGCTCCTTTTCGATGTAAGGAATAGATGCTGGTTGCGGAAGCTGCTATCCGTAACCAATATCCCCGATGATATACTTCCCGAAGTGCTCGAATCACATGAGGTGGCAGGTGAAATTCGAGGGGAAGTTTCTGCCAGGACCGGACTGCGCAGGGGTACCCCGGTGGTGGCCGGGGGAGGCGATCAGCCTGTAGCCGCTATCGGAAACGGTGTGATAGATTCGGATAGCCTCCTCATCACGATCGGGACAGGAGGACAGGTCTTCGCGCCGGTGAAGGACATGGTCTACGATCCTCGACTCAGAACAAACACCTTCTGCCACTCTGTCCCCGGCCTCTGGTTCGTTATGGGGGCGATCCTATCCGCGGGCCTTTCCCTCAGATGGTTCAGAGATCAGATAGCCCATATGCCCTACGGAGAAATCTCCGACGAGGCCGTGAAGGTTCCACCGGGATCTGAAGGCCTCATATTTCTGCCCTACCTTATCGGGGAGAGGACACCGCACATGGACCCTCAGGCACGTGGTGCTTTCATAGGACTGACGCCGAGGCATTCCCTCGCACATATGTCGAGGT
>CAZTBA010000334.1:0-7007 GCA_964611725.1 uncultured bacterium | reverse complement strand
GAATAGAGTTGTCTTATGAGGCTTCGTCACGCATCAGAAGGGCGCTAGAGGCTTTTGAAGATTATATAAAAGGTGAAACCCTTTGCCTCAGGATAGAGAAGGTGCTCAAGCCGGGTGATTGGGATGGAAGTCTCGATTTGGACGGCGAGAGAGCCCGGGTTGTACTGAAGAAGGTCAGTCTCTCAGGGCTGATGAAGGGATCGGATGACCATTCAAAGGGGGGCGTATAGATGAAGAAAGAAGATCTCGAGTATTTCGAGAATCTTCTCCTTGAGAAGAAGAAAGAGCTCCTGGAGGAGCTTGGCTTCCTTGAGGAGAGCACACTGGGAAAGAGCCTGAGCGATTCCACAGGGGATCTCTCGGCATATGCCTATCACATGGCCGACCAAGGCACAGATGCCATAGAGAGGGAAAAGGCTTTCCTTCTGGCATCGAGGGAGGGGCGTTACCTCCACCACCTGAACGAGGCACTTGAGAGGTTAAAGAAGGGAGATTTCGGTATGTGCCGCAGTTGTGGTAAGGAGATCAACAGGGAGAGGCTTGAGGCTGTGCCGCACTCTACTCTCTGTATAAAGTGTAAGCTTGAGGAGGATAAAACCAAGAGATAAGGAAGACTCGTGTCCTCCTTTGAACTCTCTCATCCGCATCCTTTTCGCAAGGTTTTTAGGAGGTAAAACTTACTCCCCGTGTTCACGATTATTTCCATTATCGTATTCGTCCTCGATCAAGCCAGCAAGACCTTGGTCGCCAAACTCATGAGCGAAGGGTCCTCGATAGATGTCATAGGGGACCTTTTCAGGCTGACCTACGTTAGAAACCCAGGGATTGCCTTCGGGATCGACTTTGCGAAAGGCAGGGTTTTTCACATCGTTCTCTCCCTTATCGCTTTAGTCCTCATAGCCTTTATGGTGAAGAGAATCTCCAGAAACCAGAGGTCTATAAGTTACTTCTTTGCAATTATTTTTGGGGGTGCTCTCGGTAACCTTTCGGACCGCATCAGGATGGGTGAGGTGATCGATTTCCTCGACTTCGGCATAGGGGCCTATAGGTGGCCTGTCTTCAATGTTGCCGATTCAGCGGTGACAATAGGGATGTTCCTGGTAATATTTTCCTATATGTTCAGGGGAAAAGATTATAGGGATGGGAAGGAAAGTGAACATCGAGGTGACTGAGGAAATTGAGGGGATAAGGCTCGATGTCCTCATCGCCCAAAAGAATCCGGATATATCGAGGTCGCAGGCCCATGCGCTTATAAAGAAAGGCCTTGTCACCATTGATCGCTCTGCTGTAAAGCCCGGCTACCGTGTGAGATCCGGGGATGTAGCTGAGTTCGAACTCCCCCTTGCCCCGAAGATGGAGTTGGAGCCCGAGGATATACCCCTCGATATAGTCTTTGAAGATGATTCCCTCTTGGTTATCAACAAACCGGCCGGTATGACTGTCCATCCAGGATCGGGCATACATAGCGGAACGATGGCCAATGCGCTCTCGGCCTATTCCAAGAGGCTTTCGGCCTTAGGCGGTCCGATCCGTCCTGGAATCGTCCATCGCCTCGATAAGGACACATCCGGACTCCTTATGGTGGCTAAGGACAACTTAACACATAACTCACTTTCGGAACAGCTTCAGAGGCGGTCAATAAGGCGCGAATATATAGCGGTCGTCTGGGGCAAACCCGGAATGGATGAAGGCGATATCGACGCCCCCATAGGCCGCGACAGGTCCGATAGAAAGAAGATGACAGTCTTAGGCACCGGGTCGAGGGAAGCTTCCACCAGTTTCAATGTCCTCGAAAGATACGATATCGCCTCGCTCCTTTCTCTGAGGCTTAAAACCGGAAGAACCCACCAGATCAGGGTGCATATGAGCTACCTTGGATACCCCGTACTTGGCGACCCCAGGTACGGGGGAAGGACAAAGGCACTCAGGTCACTTCCTTCTTCCCTGCGGCCCAGGGGCCAATTTCTGCTCGGAACAATCTCAAGACAGGCCCTACATGCCGCAACACTTGGGTTTGTGCATCCTAAGAACGGAAAATACATGGAGTTCTCCTCCGATATACCTGAAGATATGCGGAACCTTTTGGACCGGTTGAGGTCGGGGTGCTGACAGGCCTTCTGGCCCATCTGACCCGGAGGAACCTGATATGGCTGAGAACAGGCACGAGGAATACCGTAGGAAGATCCTTGAGATAGGCGAAGCGCTCGGGTATAAGGTCAGACGGAGTTTCAGCAAGCATTCAAGGGGAGACGCTGTCTGGATCGATCCACGAAGCATGAGGTTATTCAAGAAAGGCCTCCCTGCCATCGCGTTCGAAATCCTCACCTTTGAGCTTTACAGGGAGATAAAGGATTGCATAATGAACCTCCAGTCGATCTCGCCAGCGCTCGGAGTCCTGGTTGTGATAGAAGACGAGTACGCTGAAAGGTCGAAAAAACTGGTCATGTATGACAGGGAAAGCTATCCAGAACATATAAAGAAAATTGCCAGAAAGCTTAGCGAAGGAGTGTCGCTCTCGTCCAGGATCGAGGTGTGGGACCAGGAGAGCATCGATAGGCTTTATTCGAAGTACGTTGAGGGAAGGCTGAGACTGGTTGGATGACATACGCCTTGGGGAAGTAAGGGCTCCCGCTTTCAGATCAGTCGAGGGAAGATTGGTTGATAGGCTGAACACACGCAGGGTGATGGTTGGAACCATCCCAATGGGAGGCGGAGCGCCGGTTACGGTGCAATCGATGACGAACACCGATACTGAGGATGTCGCCTCCTCTGTGGCACAGATAAGGAGGCTTGAGGCGGCTGGATGCGAGGTAGTTCGTCTGGCCGTGCCGAATGAAGAGGCCGCAGTTGCTGTTGGGGAGATAAAAGAGAAGGTCTCTGCGCCTATAGTTGCTGATGTACATTTCGATTACAAGCTCGCGGTTATCTCTGCCGAAAATGGTGCCGATAAGCTGAGGATCAACCCCGGAAACATAGGTTCGAAACGTAACATAGCTGAGGTCGTGAAGGCCGCCAGATCCAGGGGTATCCCGATCAGGATCGGTGTGAATTCAGGCTCACTCGAAAAGGATCTCCTCTCGAAATATGGTGGCCCGAGACCTGAGGCGCTTGTCGATAGCGCTTTCAGAAACATATCATATCTTGAGGATCTCGGCTTCAGCGACATCGTTGTTTCCCTCAAGGCATCAGATGTGCCCACAGCCATTGAGGCCTACCTCATGGCTGCTGAGAAGATGGCCTACCCCCTCCATGTCGGGATAACCGAATCAGGTACTATAAGATCTGGCACCATAAGATCGTCCGCCGGGATAGGGGCGATACTCTCGAGGGGGATAGGTGATACGATAAGGGTTTCCCTTACAGCCGACCCGGTTGAGGAGGTCTATGTCGGCTTTGAGATCCTCAGGTCACTTGGACTGAGGGAGAGAGGACCCTTCGTGATATCCTGTCCAAGTTGTGGCAGGACGCAGATCGATGTCATATACATCGCTGAAGAGGTCGAAAGGAGGATAAGCCGCTTCGCGGGATCCGTAAAGGTCGCCGTTATGGGATGTGCCGTCAACGGTCCCGGAGAGGCTAAGGATGCCGATGTGGGGATAGCTGGGGGAAAGAAAAGCGCAGTCCTCTTTCGGAAGGGTGAGATTGTAAGGAAAATCGACGAGTCGGATGCGGTGGAAGTCCTTGTAAAAGAGGTGAAAAATCTCTGTGGCATCGGATAGGATTCGAATTCTTCGGAGAAAGGTTTCCCTATGGCTGAAATTAGACCTTTCAGGGGGGTTCTCTACGATACAGATAAGGCGGGGGACATAAGCTCGGTCGTTGCTCCGCCGTACGACATTATCTCCCCCGAACAACAGGAGGAGTTGCACAGAAGGAATCCCCTGAACGTGATACGTCTTATACTCGGTAAGGAATATCCTGGAGACAGCGAGGGACAGAGCAAATATTCGCGTGCTGCTGAACTCTGGGAGAAATGGCTTTCGGAAGGTATACTTATCGAGGATCCTCGCCCGGCTCTATACGTTCTTTGCGATCAGTACAGATCGATCTATGGGGATATGAAATCGCGTATAGGCTTTATTTCTGCTGTGAGGATCGAGCGTCCGGGGGACGGCTCGGTGAAGCCTCATGAGGGAACGCTCGATAGACCGAAGGCTGACAGGCTCAACCTCATAAGGGCGGTCAAGGCCAATCTGAGCCCCATATTTTCTATGTATTCGGATCCGGAGTTCAAGGTGGACTCCGCCATCAAAGATGCTATATCTGGTACGAATCCCCTTTTCGATTTCACCGATACCGGTAGTGTGGAGCGGATGATGTGGAGGATTACAGATGAGGGTGTAATAGGGCATGTTATATCGGAGCTTTCGGACAGGAATGTCTTCATAGCCGATGGACATCACCGATATGAGACCTCCCTGAATTTCATGGAGGAGTTGGATTTGGGATCCTCCCGCCCGGAGTCGGACTCACACAGGTATGTTATGATGTACCTCGCTAACGCCGAGGATGACGCTCTGTCTATATTTCCTAGCCATAGGGTCATACGAAATAATCCGAGTTTCTCTCCTGATTCTTTCCTCGATAGAGCCGGAAATTTTTTCGACATACTTAATTTCGGATCCTCGGGTTCTGAAGCTCCGGTTCATCTGGTGCAGGAGATAGCGGAGGTTAGAAAGGATGGCAGAAAAGCTTTCGGTCTCTGCCTCGGAAATGACAGGTTCTACGTTATGATCCTTAAACAGGAGATTTCTATCGAACCCTACCTCGAGGAGAAACGTTCAAAGGATTGGCAGGAACTTGATACGGCAGTGGTACACTACCTGATTATCAGGCAGATCCTCGGGGACATGACCCCTATGTCTAAAAAGGACGAACTCATATCTTACGAAGTTGACCCTGTTAAGGCCGCGAATATGGTGATCTCTGGCGGCTACCAGATCGCTATCTTGCTTAACCCTACAGAGGTGAAACAGGTCAAGGCAGTGGCTGAGAATAGGGAGAAGATGCCACCCAAGTCAACCTATTTTTACCCGAAGCTGATTACAGGGTTGGTTATGAGGAAGATATTCTGAGTTTGAGAGGGAAATCTCGAATCTGATGTCAGCCTACAGGATACCCGATCATCTTATAGATGAAGTGAGGGACAGCGCGGATATAGTCGAGCTTGTCTCAGAGTACCTCCCGCTCAAGAAAAGAGGGAAAAACTACTTCGGTCTCTGCCCCTTCCATCAGGAGAAAACCCCTTCCTTCAGCGTTAATCCTGAGAAACAGATATTTCACTGCTTCGGCTGTGGGATCGGAGGAAACGTCTTCTCATTTCTCATGCAGACGGAAAAGATCAGTTTCACAGAGGCGGTGAAGATTCTTGCTGAAAAGGCCGGGATAAATATAAGAGAAATAAGATCTCTCTCGGGAGATGGCTCCGTGGGCGATCCCCTTTACGAGGCGAACAGGGTCGCCATGGATTTCTTCCACCATCTCCTGCTGGAAGATCCGAGGGCCGAGAAAGCTAGGGAATATCTGAAGAACAGGGAAATATCGGAGGATACCATAAGGAAATTTTACCTTGGCTACTCGCCTCCAGGATGGGATGAGCTTCTGAAACTCGCCAGGAGAAAGTCCATCGGCGGCGATGTGCTCGAGAAGGCAGGGCTTGCCCTCAGGAGCGATAAAGGTGGTTTTTACGACAGGTTCAGGGACAGGATAACCTTCCCGATCTTCAAGGTTATGGGTAAAGTCATAGCTTTCGGCGCGAGGGCGCTTGATGAAAGTAGCGGAGCGAAATATATAAATTCTCCGGAGACCCCGATCTACCAGAAAGGTAAGGTGCTCTACGGTATCTGGCAGGCCAGGAACTATTTAGGACAAATGGGGTATGCCATAATTGTCGAGGGATATATGGACCTGCTTCGCCTGGTCCAGAGTGGCATAGGCAATGTGGTAGCTACCTCCGGAACCGCCCTTACTGTGGGACAGGCCAAGGCACTCTCCAGATATGTCGATAGGGCTGTGGTAGTCTACGATGCCGACAGTGCTGGAGCCGCGGCGGCCGCAAGGGGTATAGATTCCCTGCTCGAGGGAGGACTCGACATCGGACTTGTCTCCTTACCTGAAGGCCATGATCCTGACAGTTTCGTGGGGGAAAAGGGTCCCGAAGTATTCCTCAGCCTTGTGAAGGATGCAGAGCCATTCATAGATTATAAACTGGGCTTCCTTTCGGCTGGAGAAGGCTTCAATTCTATCTCGGCCAAGAGGAGGGCCGTGGACTCCCTGGCAGAGACTATATCTAAGATCGGGGATGATATTAGGCGAAGTCTGGCTATCAGAGAGCTTTCCGAGAAACTCTCGATAGATGAGAGGATGATATACGGGGTGATCTCGGGTTACAGGAAAAGAGAAGTACGGAAATACGGTGAAACTCCCGAAGTCCGGGCACCGGAGGATGAGGGCCCTTCGGCTGAGAGGGAGCTTCTGAGAGTGATGCTGGGAGATAGCTCGGCTGTCGGAAGGATCGCCGGAGAGATAAGTGCCACCGATTTCATCTATGGACCGTACAGGAAGGTCGCTGATACTATATTTAGAATCTATTCCGAAGGAAAAGATACGGACCCTGCATCAGTGATCGATATGTGCGGGGATCCGGGTCTTGCGGCCTTAGTCTCCAAACTTACAGCGGAAGGATTCGATCTCGGACAGAGAGATCGTATAATCTCGGATAGCCTTTTGGCCATGCAGGTCAGCTATGTATCCAGGGAGATAGATCAGCTTAAGTCGAAGATCAAGAAGGCTGAAAAGTCCGGGAATCTCGGGGCTGTAAATGAGGCTAACAGGAAGCTGCTGGACCTCTACAGGAAAAGACAGGAGTTCCTCAGAGGTTCCCATTAATCCCCGTGAAAAAGTTCTTGACCTTTAAAGGGAAAAATGTTAATTTTAAAGGAAGATGGGCCCATAGCTCAGTTGGTCAGAGCAGTTGACTCATAATCAACGGGTCGTAGGTTCGAGTC
>CAZTBA010000333.1:0-7030 GCA_964611725.1 uncultured bacterium | reverse complement strand
GGAACTGTGGAATGAGACTCAATCTTCAGTTCCCATAATAGATGGATCATTCAGTGTTATACTGGGCAGTGTAACACCCATACCTGAGAGTGTATTTAGTGTTTCGTCATGTTGGCTGCAGACAGAGGTGGGCGGTGAGGTGCTCTCTCCCAGGAAAGAGATAGTTAGTGTAGTCTATGCCTTCAGGGCAGGTGAAGCGGACACATCCGGTATATCGAGGGAAATAGTTGATGGTGCGGTTGATTCGTCTAAGGTGTCTGAGGGAGAGATAACCAGTTTTCATATCAAGGATGGGACGATACAGCAGTCAGATCTCTCGTTCAATATCAGCGGAGGTGGCTCTGGCTGGAGTTTAACTGGCGACGCAGGCACTGATACCACCGCAAATTTCCTTGGCACAACCGACAACCAGCCTCTGCAGTTGAAGGTAAACGGTGAGCGTGTCCTGTTCCTTGAGCTCAATGCCAGCAGCCCGAACCTTATCGGTGGTTACAGTGGCAACAGTGTCGTTCCCGGCGCTTCCGGGGCCTCGATAGGGGGTGGTGGGGAGCGTGATTCTGAGAACCTTGTCAGCGACAATTATGGTACAGTGAGTGGAGGAAGAAAGAACCAGGCAGGTGACAATTCCGGAACAATAAATGATAAACCCTATGCCACCGTAGGCGGAGGTGAATCCAACACCGCCAATGCTCATTCAGCCACTGTCGATGGGGGTTACTCCAACACTGCCAGTGGGGGCTACGCCGCCATAGGTGGGGGTGCCATTAACATAGCCAGTGGTTATCAATCTACTGTCGGTGGAGGCTATAAGAACATAGCCAGTGGCAATCAATCCACTGTCTGTGGAGGCTACGTTAACACTGCCGCAGGTGATTTCAGTTTCGCTGCTGGTCGTCGAGCCAAGTCCACTCATTTAGGTTCCTTCATCTGGGCCGATGCGACTGATGTAGATTTTGCTTCAACTGTAGACAATGAGTTTGCGGTTCGTGCGTCGGGAGGGATTAGGTTTCTAACCAGCAGTGGAATCCTACAACTGGATTCCAGTGACACCGATCCCAACTTTATCGCTGGTTACAACGGCAACAGTGTCATGTCGGGTGTATTAGCTGCTACAATAAGTGGTGGAGGCTCAAACTCTCTCACGAACCGTGTGACTGATGATTACGGCACAGTGGGTGGGGGTAGAAACAACCAGGCAGGTGATAATACTGGAACAACAGGGGATAAACCCTTTGCCACCGTCGGTGGGGGTGACGGCAACACTGCCCAGGGCGACCGGGCCACCATCGGCGGCGGCACCATCAACAGTGCCAGTGGCGGTCTTTCCACCGTCGGTGGGGGAGCCAACAACGATGCCAGTGGTTACAAATCCACCGTCGGTGGGGGAGCTAACAACGATGCCAGTGGTAGCCTCTCCACGGTCGGTGGTGGCTCCCAAAACGCCGCCAGCGGCCAATATGCCACCGTACCAGGTGGCGACGAAAACACCGCCAGCGGTCAGTATGCCACCGTCAGCGGGGGGCAATCCAACACTGCTGTGACTGACTACAGTAGCGTTGGTGGCGGTTCCTCCAATACAGTCAGTGGCGATTTTTCTAACATCAGTGGGGGTCAATCCAACACTGCCCAGGGCGACCGGGCCACTGTCGGCGGCGGCACCATCAACAGTGCCAGTGGCGGCCTTTCCACCGTCGGTGGAGGAGCCAACAACAATGCCAGTGGCTATAAATCCACCGTCGGTGGGGGAGCCAACAACGATGCCAGTGGTAGCCTCTCCACGGTCGGTGGTGGCTCCCAAAACGCCGCCAGCGGCCAATATGCCACCGTACCAGGTGGCGACGAAAACACCGCCAGCGGTCAGTATGCCACTACAGGCGGCGGCTATTCCAATATTGCCAGTGACGAGAGTGCCACTGTCAGCGGGGGCCAATCCAACACTGCTCAGGGCAAATGGTCCGCTGTTGCCGGGGGGCGGAGCAATACTGCCAGTGGCGACCAATCCATTGTCTGCGGAGGCTATGAGAACACTGCCAGTGGCTATAGAGCCATGATTTTAGGAGGTCGTTCCAATACTGCTGCAGGTGATTTCAGTTTCGCGTCTGGCCGTCGTGCAAAGTCCAATCACTTAGGTGCTTTTGTCTGGGCCGATGCCACTGATGCCGATTTTACATCCACCGGTGACAATCAGTTCCGCGTCCGTGCCTCGGGTGGAACATGGGTTTATTCCAGATCTGATTTATCTGCAGGTGTAAAACTTAACCCCGGATCGTCAGCATGGTCTTCCGGATCTGACAGCACGCTGAAACGCAATATCCGTGCGGTGGATGGAAGGGAAGTCCTCTACACATTGATCGAAGTCCCTATTAACCGCTGGAGCTACAAGGCTCAGGATCCCAGCATTGAGCACATAGGTCCGATGGCACAGGATTTCTACAGTGCTTTCGGCCTGGGTGAGGACGACAGGCATATCAGTACCGTAGACCCCGATGGCGTAGCTCTTGCCGCCATCCAGGGCCTCTATGAGCTGGTGCAGGAGAAAGATGCACAGATCGAAGCGCTGGAAGCACGTTTGGCCGAACTGGAGGCGCTGGTGTCGTCACATGCTCGGGAAAGATAATAAGTAGATGTTTAGATGGGAGGCCAAGATGTCGAAAAACCGCTTGTCTTCATTGTGCATTGCTATTTTACTACTGTTGCCTCTTTGCCTGCCAAAGTCTGCAGCGGCTCAATCGTATAATATCCCGTGGTCCGTGTTGGATGGAGGAGGATCCCAAGAGGCAACATCCACAAGCTACCGTATGAAGGATTCAATAGGCCAGCCGGTAATAGGTAGATCCACGAGCTCATCCTATATAGCGGAGATCGGATTCCTAACACGTGTCTGCAAAGTGTCGGAACCTCTGTTGACAGGTGATTTCAACGACGACGGGAAGGTATGGCTGGAGGATTTCTCCATATTTGCGGGAGCTTTCGGTTCGACGGAAGATTCACCTAACTGGAATCCCCTCTGTGATCTGAACGGGGATGGTGTGGTTTGGCTGGAGGATTTCTCCATATTTGCAGGGAATTTTGGGAAGTCTATCTCCTCCCCCAAATTGGTCGCTGGAACAATGGCAAGAGAAAGTGATGCACGTCTATTGCTGGAGATTTTGCCCGAGGAAGTCTGCTCCCGGGGAGAGTTCGGCCTCAGGGCTCGTTTGGAGGGCATGAGCGATCTGGATTGCTATCTTCTGAGTCTGGAGTATGATGAACAAAGTGTGCAATTCCTGGAGGCCAGAAGGCCGAATGATGGGATATTCGGCAACAGAGATAGGGTCTTGCCGCCTTTAGTGATTTCTTCTGACGGGGAGCTGATTATCGTAGATGCCGCGGAGAACGGGAATTCTGTCCACGGCGATATTGTGCTGTTGGAACTGTTCTTCGAAAATTGGGGCGATCTCTCCGAGGAAGCCTTCCGGTTGACTGAGATGATGGTTCTCGACCAGAACAGGGAGTTGTATTCGATTAACTTAAGTGATATAAGCCTGCTGCCCGAAGGATTTGCTCTGCTTCCAAGCTATCCCAATCCATTCAATGAGGCAGCGGCAATACGATATAACCTGCCGGAAACCTCCCCTGTACGATTGGTGATTCACAATATGCTCGGACAGAAGGTAGCCGTCCTGGTTAATAAGTTCCAGCCAGCCGGTCGTTACCGGGTGATCTGGGATGCGAGCGGAATGGCGAGTGGAATCTATATGATCCGATTGGAAGCGGGGGATTTCACCAGCGTCAGAAAGGCTGTTCTGATCAGATAGCGTGATATAGGCCCTCAATCAGAGAAAAGTGTTAGGTTCCGAGATCCTGAGACAAGTTCGGGATCACGCTGCTTTTGATCAATAGCAGTTTGCGTTTCCTGAAGCAAAATGCCTCTCTCCTATGACACAGACTGAAATGCTGATACTGTAAATTATCGATAATCTGAGATGGCCGCACTCAGTGCGGAGGGATCATCCATGCTTGAGATACGTAAGATGCTGGTGGGGGATCATGAGCGTGTTCGCCAGGTCCTCTGCAACAGTTTCCACTGGCTTGCTCTCCGAGAACAGTGGAATGAAATGCAGTTAGACCACCTGATGGATGATTGCACTGTGGAGGCAATCGCCCAAACATCGGCCAATCAAGACTGTTTCGTTGCTTTGCTTGATGGTATCGTTGTTGGTATGGTCTCTGTCTGGAAGGATGAGATCGCTAAGCTATACGTTGATCCGGGATACCATCGGCATGGCATAGGGAAAGCTTTGTTTGCAAATGGAGAGGAATCTGTACGCCGATCAGGCTACAATGTGATAAGACTGCGATCAACGGCAAGCAGCGTGCCGTTCTACAGGGCGATGGGTATGGTAGTTGAGAGGAAGACAACCTGGCAATCGGAGATATTTCGGGGTTGCGTGCTCTTTGCTATGAAGAAACAGATAATAGAGATGCCTGAAGGCTGTGCCTAATATTCCGCTTTACTTGATGACGTCAGTAGCGTATGAAATTTATGGGAATTGCTTTTGCGGAAAGTCATCTTTATATTTGCATATGCGGCGGAAGGCAGCGCAGGTGAGCTTCAACGTTTGTAGAAAAAGAGCAAAATACGGTTGGGGAAGGAACCAAACAGCATCAGGCAAATGCGTGAGATGTTCACCCAATGGTGGATTGATTTCGAAAGAGCAAGACGTATTGGATTTACTGTCCTGTTGTAGCGAAGCTGAATCTAACAAGATCATGTTTGTTGAAAAACATTTGCATCCGGACTCCGGAGTGCTATGGTTTTCCGGACTGAGAGGAGACGGGCATGAGACTGGAACCTCTACCGAGATCAGAGTATGCACGCCGCGTGGCGGCGTTACAGGCGGAATTGATGAAAGATGGACTGGATATCTGGATCGGTTACAGCAGCGAGTGTGAGTCCGGGACGACGCGGTACCTGACCGGGTTCTGGCCGTTTTTCGATTTCAGTGCCGTCGTGGTGCCGGCCGAAGGAAAGGCGGTCCTGATCACCGGTGGGCCCGAGTCCTTAGAGTTTGCCAAGGCATACTCGATCGTGCCGCAGATCCGGGTCAATCCGCTTCTGGTTGAGACCTCAGCCCCGGACTGGGTGCCGGAGGTGAGCGGGGAGAGCTTCGTGGAGATGATCCCGGACATCTGCGGGAAAGTGCCGAAGCGTATCGGCGTGGCGAACTGGAACATCTTTCCCGGGATTCTGTTTGACGATCTGCGGGCGGCCGCACCGGAGGCGGAGCTTGTCCCGGCCGATGAGCAACTGCTCCGCGTCCAGCGCATCAAGTCCCAGGTCGAGATTCCGTACATAGTCGAGGCATACAGGATCACCGAAGAGGCCATGAGGGCGGCGCTGGAGGCGGCCGCGCCCGGAAAACGCGAGTGGGAGCTGGAGGCGATCGCGCGCTCGCACATGGTGCTGAGCGGGGCGGAAGGCATGTCCTATCCCGCCTGGGTCTGCTCGGGCCCGAACACGCCACTGAGCCTCTGCCGTTCCTCCAATCGCGCCATTCAGCGCAATGAGCTCGTGCAGTTCACGTTCGGCGCCAAGTTCATGGGCTACTGCGGGAACATGTGCCGCCCCTTTGCCATCGCTGACCCTCCGGCCCCGGCACGGAAGCTCATGGATGTGGCGCTCGAAGCAATGAACTACGCCATCGAAACCATCCGCCCGGGCATAGCCGCCGCCGAAGTCTTCGCAGGCTACTACAAGATCCTGGCCAGGTACGGGTTCGAGAATTTCACGCTGTATGGACCGGCACACGGCACCGGAAGCACGGAGGTCGAGGGCCTGTGGCTGGCGGAGAACGCGGATTTCACGATTCAGCCGAATATGCTGTTTAATGTGGATATCTGGCTTTCCGACGGTGACTATGGCCTCCGCTACGAAGATGGGGTGTTGACGACCGAGAGTGGCCTCCGTGAACTGACGAGCTTCAGACGAGAGGTGATCATCCTGTGAATGACATCACGCCCGGGCACATCCGCGAGGCCGTTGCCCGGCGGGCGGATGACATCTTGGACTGGACCATGCGACTGGTCCGTTTCCCAAGCGAAAACCGCCCGCCATCAGGCGAAGAGGCCGAGGGACAGAGGTTCATTGCCCAGCAGTGCAAGGAGGTCGGCCTGGACGTCGACGTCTTCTCGCCCGAAAGCGTGCCGGGCATCGAGGACCACCCGTGCTGGCTGCGCGGCCGATGCTACGACGGCGGTCGTGACGATGTGGTAGCCCGGTGGCCGGGACGTGGCAGCGGCCGTTCGCTCTTGCTCAGCGGACACATGGATGTAGCTCCATTCGAGCCCGACAACTGGCAGATCTGCCGGCCCTACGAACCGATCGTCCGGGATGGCCGGATTTACGGTCGCGGCGCAGCGGATATGAAAGGCGGGCTGGCTGCTGCTTTCTGGGCCGTGCGCGTGGCCCGCGAACTGGGGTTCGAACCGGCGGGCGACGTGCTGTTCGAGAGCGTGGTCGACGAGGAGTTCGCCAGTGGCAACGGGACTCTGGCGGCGAGGCTCCGAGGCCACAACGCCGACTTAGCCGTCGTCCCGGAGCCGACGCGCATGCAGATATGTCCCGCTTCACTGGGCGCTTTCCTTGGCGATTTGACATTGACCGGGTGCGCCGGGATGCCATATACCGGCAGCGCCATTCCAAACCCGGTAAACGGTGCCGCCCGCGCCATCCAACTTTTCCAGGAATGGCAGGATCAGTGGCGCGCTGCCAATCACCACGCTATGTTCGACGAGCCGGGCAAGGAGCTCAATACCCTCCTCTGGCAATTGGACTCGGCGCGGCCCGGCGAATTTACCCAGATGGGAACGCCGCTGCAGGTCAAGCTTTCGTGGATTGTCTGGTGCCACCCGGGCATGACCGAAGATGAGTTCTACAGCCGCTTTCGCAAGTTCTGGAATCGACACGCGGACGACCCGGCCCTGGCGCCTTTCGAACTCCGCCTGGGAACCGATTATCATTTCGTGAAACCCTGGGAAACGGCGGTGG
>CAZTBA010000332.1:0-7032 GCA_964611725.1 uncultured bacterium | reverse complement strand
AATGAGAACATAATAGCTCTTTTTCTCAAAGACGATCGAAGGCTCAAGTTCCCGAAGCTCAGATGGGAAATAAAGGAGAAGGGTGGCAACGTCGAGATGACTGTCAAATCAGATATCGAACCTCAAACTGTACGGGCATGGACAGCAAGATCCCAAACGCGGGATTTTAGGGACGCCGTTTGGGAAGAATTTGAGATGAGACAGGTGAACCGAATCTACACCTACGAGATTGAGAAACCTGCTATGGGCTATATAGCTATATTCGGCGAGGCGGTATACTCCGAAGACGGGAGGCAGTTCTCACTGTCAACTAACGTGAGAACCTTCCGATAAGGTGATTTGAAAATCGCAGATGCTCTTATTGACAAATGTGGTGACATAATTTTGGGTGAAATTCAGTAATCATTATTGTAAGTTATTTAAATATAATATTTAAAGGTAAAAACAATTTTGACATTTTTGTTGTCAAAATACTGGAAACGCGGATTCCCTGAAATGAAATTTCACATCTTGCTATGTATAGTGTTTAATCGTATATTAGCGCTTGGTTGTATGCTATCGAAAAATCACCCGGTCATAAAAAGATAAGCCCAGCGGAAATATTTGCTCACCTGTTACCTGCCAGACTACATCTGATTGTCTGCAAATCCGATCGGAGCTCGACTTATGTCCGAATTCAATCCACCTTTGCACAATCGACCTATAAACAAGGAGTGCTAAAATGACGGATATCATCGACTATGAAATCTACGGGGATGATATGCAGCTTGTAGAGGTTGAGTTAGATCCCGGAGAGGGAGTGAGGGCGGAAGCCGGAGCTATGATGTACATGGAGGATGGAATAGAGATGCAGACCTCTACCGGCGGTGGTTTATTTAAAGGATTCAAGAGAATGATCACCGGGGAAAGCTTTTTTATCACTACTTTTCTTTACAACGGCAGTGGAAAAGGGCACGTTGCCTTCGCGGCTCCATATCCAGGGAAGATAATTCCCCTCGAACTCGACAAACTCGGAGGCAGATTTCTATGTCAGAAGGATGCCTTCCTGTGTGCAGCTAAGGGTATTGAGATTGAGGTGGCTTTCACCAAGAAGATCGGAGCGGGTCTCTTCGGCGGTGAAGGCTTTATTCTGCAGCGGCTTGAGGGCAATGGCATGGCCTTTGTCCATGCAGGGGGAACGATTATCAAAAAGGAACTCCGATCCGGTGAAACTCTGCGCGTAGATACGGGATGCCTAGTGGCTTTCTCTCCCTCTGTAAGCTATGATATTCAATTTATCGGAGGGTTCAAAAACTCCCTCTTCGGCGGAGAGGGGATATTTCTTGCCAAGATGACCGGCCCGGGGCTCGTCTACCTGCAAAGCCTCCCCTTTTCACGTCTGGCTGACCGCATTGTTGCAGCGTCCCGCTTCCAGCAAAGGGATGAAAAGAAAGGTGCCGCCGGCATAGGCGGCGACATATTGGGTGGAATTTTGGGGGGTGACAAATCTTTTTGAGCAAGATTTAAACTTTCAGCTTTTGAGTAAACGATGGCGAACACATGTTATGAATTGTGGATTGCGGATTGGAGAAAATCCACAATCTGCGATTCTAAACGCACAATACCTTATCTCCCCGCCCCAATGTGGAGGAGACGAAAATGTTAGAGAGAATCGATTTATCAAAGAAGATTATAAAAGCAGATTATAACGCCATTATTCCTGATCTGGAATTAAAGCTGGGAGGTTTGCAGAGACAGGCAAGGGGGCTGAAAATTCCTGTTATTGTCGTTTTTGAGGGGTGGGATGCCGCCGGGAAGGGCACTCTGATCAACAGACTCCTGTTATGTCTGGATCCCCGGGGATTCAGTGTCTATCCAACTAACCCTCCGAACGAAGAAGAAAGGTTGAGGCCCTTTCTCTGGCGATTCTGGACAAAAACTCCGAGGAGGGGCAGAATTGCCATATTCGATAGAAGCTGGTATGGCAGGGTTCTGGTGGAACGAGTAGACAAAATTGTTAAAAAGAAGGCTTGGTTGAAAGCATATGACGAAATCAAATCCTTTGAAAGGCAGCTCGTGGATGAGGGAAATGTGATCATTAAGTTCTTCCTGCACATCACCCAAGCAGAACAGAAAGAGCGGTTTAAGAAACTCGAGAGCAATCCCTCAACCGCCTGGAAAGTCACTAAAGATGACTGGAGAAATCACAGGCAATATGACAGATATTCCGAAGCAATAGAAGAGATGCTTGCCAAAACGGACACGGAATTTGCACACTGGACTATTGTGGAAGCTCATGATCGAAGGTTTGCAACGGTAAAAGTTTTTAAGACTGTAATTGCGGCTACAGAAAGGGAGGTGAATAGAATAGAAGGTTCGGTGGATGAAGATAACAAAGTAAAAAAATCAACCGTACAACTCGAAGATGTCTCTCCTTCTATTTTGGACAAAGTTGATCTGTCCCCATCTTTAACAAGGTCAGAGTATGAGAAGGCATTAAAGAAATATCAAAGCAGGATCAGAGAGATTGAGCACGAAGTTTATAAAAGGAGATTGCCGGTTATTATCGTTTACGAGGGTTGGGACGCTGCCGGGAAAGGGGGAAATATCAAGAGACTTGTTCAGAGGATGGACCCTCGAGGATATGAGGTGATTCCTGTTGGCGCACCGGACAGCGTCGAAAAGGCCCATCATTACCTGTGGCGTTTCTTGAGGGAGATCCCTAAGGCCGGACATATCGCTATCTTTGATAGATCATGGTACGGAAGGGTAATGGTTGAAAGGATCGAAAATCTTTGTAGTGAGAAAGAATGGAAAAGGGCATACAGAGAAATCAACGAGATGGAAGAGCAACTGGTCAACTTCGGGACAGTGCTTATCAAATTCTGGCTTCAAATTGACAAAAATGAACAGTTGAAGAGGTTTGAATCGAGAAAGAAAATCCAGTATAAACAATGGAAGATCACCGACGAGGATTGGAGAAACCGAGAGAAATGGGATAACTACAAAATAGCAGTGGATGAAATGCTTTATAGGACAAGTACCCCGTATGCACCCTGGACGATTATCGAATCAAATTCGAAATTGTATGCCAGAATAAAAACCCTGAGAACAGTAGTTGAAAATCTGGAAAAACACCTTTGAAATTCACGAGATGGGCTATCTATCAAAGATATATCAAGATGGCTTTATTCTAAAAGGAGCATGGAATGGGCATGACGACGCGCGAGTTTCTGGAAGAGGCGACCCTGAATAGGGAAGATGTGGACAGATTTCTCGACCCCGATGCCAACAATTGGGCAATCTTTGACAGTGAGCTGGGCTATAGGCTCAAGGATAGCGTCATGAAGGACGGTGTCGACGGCAGCTATACCATATCCCATTACAATCCGTCCGGTGAGCGCAGGATGTTAAACTTCGCTGAGCAACCCTGCAGGATCAACACTTACGGAAATAGCTTTACTCAATGTCACCAGGTCAGTGACGGTGAAACGTGGCAGGAATACCTCGCAGCCCATCTCGGTGAGCCGATCCGCAATTTCGGTATCGGCGGCTACGGAGTCTACCAGGCCTACAGGCGGATGCTCAGGGAGGAAAAGACCAAGTCATCGGCAGAGCACATCATACTCAACATCTGGTCGGATGATCACTCGAGAAGTGTTTTCAAATGGAGATGGCTTCACGTACTCGGCTTCCGTCGGAACCTGAAAACTCTGCCAAATGAAGCATTTATGTTCCATGGCAACCCCTGGTCACACGTAAGATTGAATACGGAAACAGGGAAGTTCGAAGAACACGAAAACCCCTACCCCACTCCCGAATCGCTCTATCAACTCTGCGACAAAGATCATGTCTACGAAGCCTTCAAGGGCGATTTCGGGGCCCAGGTCCTCTTTACACAGCAACATTTGACCGATATCAAACCTCAAATATTGCAAAAGGTGGCTGAAATCCTGGATGTGCCCACTGATTTCAGCTCACCGGAAGCCTCTGCTAAGACATCTCAGGCTTTATTTCGGACATATACGCTGCGGGCAAGCATGTATATCGTGGATAGAGCAAGGGCTTTTGCTCTAACGGAAGAGAAGAAACTGATGATTCTGCTGAGTTACTCTTCTGTAGATGCCATGAACGCCTGCCAATCCCTTCCGCGCTTCGATCAGGTTTTCGTCGATTATTTGAAGGGAAATGATTTCCTTTTCGTCGATACCTTTCAAAAGCACGCCGAAGATTTCGAGCTTTTTAGCTGCGCCCCGGAGGAATATGTCAAGCGTTACTACATCGGACACTACAATCCCAGGGGAAACCACTTTTTCGCCTTTGCAGTCAAAGATACCATAGTAGAATGGCTGGACCCAAAACCGCCAACCTATCGTGAAGAAGGCCCTTCGCTGCAGGCTTTGGCGGCTACCCTTGCTTAAACATCTCTTATATCGCTAAACAGTTTTTCGGAGGCGCCCCACCGGGGCGTCTCTATATACGATGACAGAGCAGAAAACATCTCACTTCATGAAATACATATTGGCATAAAGATTCTGTAAGAGTATAGGAGGAATGATGGGCTTCACTGAGAAAGATCGTAAGATCGTTCGCGAACTGGCACGGCAAGTTATGGAGATCGCATCCCTGCCGGTACAGGATGAGAAGCGGGCCATGTGGACGAAGCTCAACCGCCTCGAAGAGGTGCGCCCTATGGTCTGGATCAACGAACTCCCGTGGTCCGAGATGCGAGACGGGGAGCTTCGGTGTCAGTCCGGGGACGAATTCTGTCGGGGTGTGGAAAGCAACCTTCGGACAACGCTCTACCTCTGGAACCACATGCGCACCGACATGGTAGTCGATCCTATTTTTTACTCCAACTACGTTTATCACGACACCGGATATGGCATCGACACAAATGTTGTCAGAGGTGAAAGCGATTACGGTTTCGGCGCATACGACTGTATCCCTATCATGAGGACCGAAGCCGATATCGAAAGAATCCAGATGCCCAGGATCACAGCCGACTGGGAGGCTACGGAGCGCAATTACCAGACGACGTCCGATCTCATCGGCGACATCATGCCTATTGAAAAGCGGGGTATCTACCACACTTGGAGCGCGCCCTGGGATGTACTCATCCAATGGTGGGGCATCGAAGAATTATATATTGATATGATGGACCGCCCCGATTTCGTGCACAAGGGTGTATCACGGATGATGGATGCGCTTATCGCACGGCTCGATCAGTTCGAGGAACAGGGGCTGCTCTCCGTCAGCAATGGCAACCACCGCGTCGGCTCCGGTGGCCTGGGGATAACCGACGAACTGCCACAACCCGATTATGATGGCATAAAAGCACGCCCCATAGACCAGTGGGGTACCTCGACAGGTCAGATATTTTCGGAAGTCTCACCAGATATGCACTATGAGTTCTGCCTGCAGCACGAGCTCAGATGGCTGGAGCGCTTCGGTCTGAACTGCTACGGTTGCTGCGAGCCGCTCCACAACAAGATAGGCATCCTCAGGAAGATCCCCAGGCTGCGCCGTATCTCCATGAGCACGTGGGTAGATGTCGACAAAGCAGTCGAAGGGATCGGGCGCGACTACATCTTTTCCCACAAACCCAACCCTTCGATCCTCGCCTGGGATGAATGGGACCCTGAGCAGGCTCGCAAAAACCTCCGGGAAGTGCTTGAAAAAACGAAGGGCTGTGTGGTCGAAATCATAATGAAGGACGTCAGCACCTGCCGTAAAGAGCCACATCGCCTCTGGGAGTGGTGCGAACTCGCGGTCGAGATCGCCAAGGAGTACGCATAGAGAACATTCTGTCAGTAGGGTAATCCCAAACTAAGGAGGCTACCGCGATGAAACGGTTCGCATGGATATCGCTGATGTGTTTCGCTCTTGTTGTACTCCTGGCCGATTGTTCAACTGACAGGAAAGCTACGGTCTACCGGGATACGTACGGTGTGCCTCATATATACAGCAAATCGGAAGCAGTTGCAGCCTACGCCCTCGGTTACATGCAGGCCGAGGACCGTATCGAACAACTGATGAAGGCCTATCGCATCGCTGAAGGCCGTATGTCGGAAGCCTTCGGCTCCAGATTCGCGGATCTGGACTATGAGCAGCGTGTCTGGAGGCATGCCCGTGTGGCAAAAGAGAAGTTTCCCATGCTTCCCCAAACAACTCAGGAGATATTAACTGCCTTTGCTTCGGGAATCAACGACTATGTCACAAAGCATCCGGAGAAAGTGCCGGATTGGGCCGTACATGCGGAACCATGGCACTCGATTGCATGGGGCAGAACGTTCATCTGGGGCTGGCCTCTGGGCAATGCCGAGGGTGACATGCGGCGCGAGCTGCGGCGTGCGGGAGCACGCTCTCCCGGACGGGCTTCGAATCAGTGGGCCGTCTCTCCGAAGAGATCCGCTGGGGGTGTCGCCATAGCCCTGATCGATCCACATTTGAGCTGGGAGATGGACGGTCACTGGTACGAAGCGCGCATCCATGCCGGGGACTGGAACGCATGCGGTATGATCGTAGTGGGAACACCCTTCATAGGGCTGGGACATAATGAATACCTGAGCTGGGCGGCCACGACCGGCGGTCCGGACTGTGGCGATTGTTACGTTGAAACCCTGGATGACGGGAAAAACCCGAGGAGCTATCGCTTCAACGGAGAATGGAGGCCGCTCGAAGCTGACAGCATATCGATCACGGTCAAAACCGACGCGGGCGAAGAAGTGATCCGGAGGATCGTCTACCGGACACACCACGGACCAATTTACCATATCCAGGGGCGTAAGGGCTACGCACTGGCCGTGCCGTATGAAGACCAGATCGGTCTGGTAGAACAGGTAATCCGAATGAACAAAGCCACAAGCCTGGATGAGTTCAAGAAAGCGATGGCCATGAACCAGTTCATGCCACAGAACATCATGGTGGCAGATGTGGAAGGCAACATTTTCTACCTGCGAACAGGCCGGGTACCATTGCGTTCACTCAACTATGATTGGAACTACCCTGTGCCGGGGGATACCTCGGCAACAGAATGGCGCGGCATCCACG
>CAZTBA010000331.1:0-7061 GCA_964611725.1 uncultured bacterium | reverse complement strand
GGCCAGTATCATCAGATGCTACTCCCTGGGGAATATACTTTGAGGCCGCGTCGAGGGCAAGGTTTAGAGCCATCCGAGGGAGTGGTTCTCACCGTGAGCGCCGGGCAGGAAACCACTGCCGATTTCTCCGTAACTCCGATCAAGCTGCCTGAGGCACTGGAGCGATCCGCGGCCGTCTACAAGTCGCTCCGAAGCTACCGGGATACGACCAGTGTGGAGGTGCGTATGGTGCGGCCGGGCATGGACTCTCGGATGACCATGCCGATCTTGTTTGCCTTTGAACGTCCCAACCGGGTCAGGTTTGAGAGTAGTATGACACCTATACAAGAGATAACCGTGGTCAGCGATGGGAAGGGGTTGATGGTCTACCTGGGGGAATGGAAACAATACACTCAAAAGGAAGCACCGGAAGTGCTAACCTCCGCTGACCTTCAGATCCCGATGCTGGGACCGTTTCAAAATATGGTCTTACAGAAGATCATGATGAGCGACAATCCACTCAGGGAACTGATGGAGAGCGTCGAGGAAGTGAAAGAGGTTGGCCATGAGAATCTGGACGGCGTTCCTGTAACCGTTGTCGAACTGACGCAACCGGCCGGTTCGCTAGGGACCGGGATGGTTCCCGACGGAGCAGGGGATATGCCGATCAAGGTGCGGCTCTGGATCGGGAGGAAGGACTTCCTGATCTGGAAGACGGCCTTCGAGCTGGATATGGGAGAGATGACTGAGGGAATACCTGAGGAGCAACGGGCTATGATGGAAGGGATGAAAATGGGATTCACGGAGCGGCATACCGCCGTAGAGGTTGATCCGGTCTTCTCCAACGAGACTTTCACCTTCGTTCCTCCCGAAGGGGTGAAACTTGTCGAACAGTTTGGGCCTCCGGGTGAGTCTAGTGCCGACAAGTCGGAGTTCGTCGGCAAGCCTGCTCCCGATTTTGTCCTGAAGGATATCGAGGGCAACAAGGTGAAACTCGCCGATTTCAAGGGTAAGGTGCTCATCATTGACTTCTGGGCTACCTGGTGTGGTCCCTGTCGGGACGAAATCCCAGGCTTCATTGCTCTTCAGTCCCAGTATGTTCCCAAAGGATTCACGATGATCGGCATCTCGACTGACGATGGACCCGGCGTTGTCCGTTCCTTCGCAACCGAGCACAAGATCAACTATCCACTCCTTATGGCCGATGAGAAGGTGCGCCGGGACTATGGCGGGATCTCAGCTATTCCGACGACCTTCGTGATCGACAAGAAGGGGATCATACGCTACACCTACGTAGGTGTGCCGCCGGACAAGCTTGTCTTCCAGCGGCGCGTGGAGGAGTTGCTGGCGGAGTAGGCAAAGGTCAACGGATCATCCGTGGAAGCGAAGCGCAGCAGAGTGTTTTCGGGGATTTCGGATTGGGGAGACTCTGCCACTGCATATAACAGCACCATTGCCTGACAAATTTCTCCGAAATTACGCAGACCTTTTACATAGTTTGAGCCCTATCTCGGCCAGCGATCATCTATCTTCAGAAGTTTTGGGAATGGAACGTGCGGCTCCGCCTGATACCAGTACCCCACCGAGGCGATATCATCTGCCAGTGGCTGAAACTTGTGATCAGGCCACCATCCGAGCGCCTGTATCGTCGCCTTCAGATCGCTCTCGAAGCATATGGGGTCCATGATGTGCCAGCGGTAGAGACAGTGCTTCGGCACTTCCCCGGGTTCTCTCCTCCAGAGAGGATAACCGAGAAATGGTGTCGAGAAGGTATCCCCGAACCCCCACGCGCCACCGAAGTAGTCCTCCGTTCCCGTGCCACAGATTGTCGGATATTCCTTATCTCCATCCATGTAGAACTTAATCTCACCTTCGCCCCACCAGCCATTGGCGAGCTGTGTCCAGGCTAAGAAAGTTCCCACATAGTGTCCACGTCCCCGGATACCGTCGAGGATCACGTGCTCCGGTTTCTCTCGCGGTGTTACCGAGCGCCGCCACTGTGCATGGAAATAGAGTGCATCATCGGGAACATCTCCCAGGGCGTAGGTGATCTGATAGAAGAAGCCGCCGATGTCCTCCCATCTCTGATTCTCGACAGTGATAAGCGCGTGTTTTTTAAATGGCATCGGCCAGTAGGAGTTGAATCCGCCCGACGGGTTGACGGCTATTGGGAGGGAGTTTACCTTGTAACGGAGTGCATGTCCGGCGGCGAAGAAGTCGCCGACGGGGACCTCAATCGAAGGCGTTTTTTCATTGTCCCAGTGGAAGCGTATCACACAATCGCGATAGGCCTTGTCACTGACCGTGATCCATATGTGCTGGATTACTCCCGGGCCATCGATGTCAGCCAAGGTGGTGGTAGAACCCGAAGGCAGCGTTATACACGGGCGGACCTTCCAGCCCTGCCCGAGCTTCGATGAGGCAGTTTTCTCGCCTGCCATCTCGCGTGCGCCACCTGCCCTTTCACCTTTAGGGTTTTCGGCCGAGATCGAGCGTGTCTGGACTTTCTTCTGAAGTGGGAGCGAGCCAAGTCCGAAATCGAGTAGGAAAGACATATTCGGTTCTCCTTTCTACGGACGTTTGGATTGATGGATAGATAGGGGAAATAAAACCCGTTTATCCAGGATCTCATCGTAGGCAAGTTTCAGCAATGTTTTTGGGCTTTTGTCCATGGCACCTGAGATTCTTCAGTCGCTATTGCCTTTTCAGATGTTTATCTGTAGAGACGCCTCGGTGAGGCGTCTCCAAAACTTAATTCTGCTGCTGAGCTGTCTCAATGGCAGCCACGAGGTTCTCGACCGGCGCGTCCCCTGGGACGGAATGCGAAGGGGAAAGGATGTAACCCCCTCCCTTTCCCACAACTTCGAACAATCTCTTTACCTCCGCCCTCACTTCATCCGGAGTGCCGTAGGGGAGGACACGCTGTATGCTGAGTCCCCCGTAAAAGGTGATCCGGTCGCCGTAAGTTGACTTCATCTCGCCCACATCCATTACCTCGGGTTGGAACGGATTGAAGATGTCCACCCCCAGCTCGATAAGATCCGGGAAGAGCTCCTTTACATCGCCACAGGAGTGGATGGCAACAAGTCTTCTTCCTCCCTTGACCCTGCCATACATACGGGCGAGGCGTGGTTTTATGAAACGCCGCCACAGCTTAGGTCCCATTATGAGACCCCTCTGCTGCCCCCAGTCATCCCCGAACCTCACGGCATCGACGGGATAGGACAGTATGCGGTCTATGATCTCCAGGTTGAACTCCACAATGGTATCCAGGAGTTCATCGACAAAACCCGGAGCCTCCACCATATCCATAAGGAGGTTCTCCATACCGCGCAGCGTCCACGCTCGCTCAAAGAGGGAAAAGCCTATTCCCCCCATTACGAAGCGATCCGACTGGCGTTCGAGTGCCCTTTCGAGGCTGTCGAATCTCCCTGACTTATCCGGATCGGGCACCTTAAGTGGACTGAGATCTCGTTCGGGCAGGACGAGGTTCGACGGATTGCCGATATCCCTGTCTATATGCCGGTCCCAGATTATTTCCCATTCGTCGCGCCACATATCCGGCGATACCTCAGACCATGCGTTGGGAGGGACAGGTTCGGTGACTGCGAGGTGGTTGCCCAGAAGTGGCTCGAAATCTTCGGTGCCGTAATAATCGGCAAGCTTCCGTGAGGCAGGGATGGTAAAAGAAAAGTGGTATGGGACTATGTCAGTATCCTCGTGAGCAACAGCCTTTTTTACCCTTTCCTTCGCATTCATAACTCTCTCCTTGGAATCATCAGCAACCTATTTATGGCCCTGTAATGCCTTTCAGGGTGAGCCATAAGCCATCAGTTTCCGGTTGACCGCTGAAAGCTTGCAGGAAAACCCGGTCCTATAGATGTTTCCATAGATGAAGGAAACAATCTGATTAATGGCTAAAATAAGTATAAGGGCGAAAAACTCCAAAGCCAATAAACGTTTTTCAATAGCTCACGTTGTCCATAACCTGCTGGGTTATGGAACCTTCCTGCGTGAGTGCAAAAACTAAAGTGTTCACAAGAAACTGCTCGTGACGCACCCCCTTGTTACCATATGCCATATTCAAGTGACGTTCATAATCTCCGGTCTCTATTATCGCTACAAGACGACCATCGATTATTATGCCCCTTATGAACTCATCACTTCCGGCACCACGGCTATCCTGTGCGGCAGGGGGACCATCAAAATCGAAGTAGCAGTGATAGACGGGATGATCGTGCGGAAGCTTCTCGAAATTCCATTCACGATCATACTCCTTTCCGACCATTGTGAGCGCATCTTTAAACATATTCTGGGTGGAGATAAGTTCTCCCCTGTGTCCTATGTCAGTTTCAATGAGGTTCGACGACCACGGATGGGTAAATCCCATTTCGATATACAGGAAACCACCATGAGTCAGGTAATATCCCAGGTTAGCAGATTCGGAATAGGTGAGCGTGAAAGAGAAACCATCGGGGTTTGTGAATACCCAGGGAATGGCCAGGAGTTCCTTCGAATCGAACGTGCAATACCCCACAACATCAGTCCTTATATCCGTATACCTGTTCATGGCCTGGACCACACGGCGGATGTAACCGTTTATATCCCCCCAGTTAGAAACAAGGTTCTTGCTGTAGGCCACTGTGAGATGCAGATAACCTTTGATGCGCTTCTTATCCATAGGGTTCTGGATCACCATCGCCCTATACCTTCCGGTATCAAGGGCATCTATATCGAGCATCTCCAGGGACATATCAACGACATCCTTCGCCTCCTTTGCTCCCGCAACCTCAGGCGCCAGAGAGATGGGCTCAAACCCGGCCTCAGGGGTGTATATACTCCTTCCGACGTCTATCCTCGACCTGGCAAGGCTCTCCATCACCCTCAGAGGCTGAACGGCAGCGGAAACCTGCCTCCTGTCAACCCTCGCCTTCACAAAGACAACCTCTCGGCGCATCCTTCTGGGCTTTGGCCGTGGACGCTTCTTGAGCTCCAGGGGCTTCGTAAGACGCGGTTCGCGCTTCACAAACCTTGTCGTAAGGGGCTTCATCACGGCCTCACCGCCCTTGAAGATCTTAAGCTGCGTAAGGGAAAGATGTATGGCAAAGGCCAGCGCCAGCCCCAACCAGAAAGCTGTCCTTGTCTTTCTTAAGAGGGATTTCAGGAGGAGGGACTCAGAAGGACAACTGAACCGCGAACCTCTATTGACCATCGATATTACCCCTCTAAGGATTCATAATATTACGGGAAAACGTCAAGTTTGATCTTCACTGGCTAATGTCCACCTCCACCCACCTGCCCTCATCTGAATTCGGATACCTTATCAGGAGAGTTTTGCTACCCTCATCCCAGTCGGTTTCGAATTCATCCCCCTCCAACCCTTCAATCGAAACGCTTCTGGGATTTTTTTCTAACTTGATCCTTGTAGAGCACGTGGTCATATCGGGCCCTTCCGAACGGAAGGTAAAATTTCCCTCCCTCACAGCTTCCTCCGTGACCCTCGATGCCGAAGCTACAACACAGGGCACACCAAAGGCGCCCGGGTTAACCAGAAACCTGTGTTTGCCAGGTCCGATCTCCGGTTTCAGCACTACTGGGAGCTTGTGGTCGAAGAGATCGACCCACATCCCCTCTACTTCTCTGGGATCTTCGGAGATGGATTCTTCGAGCCCGGCAGCTATGAGGTATGGTCCACGCTTTAGAAGGATAGCATTGCTTTCCTTCCAGCTTAAATTTATGGTATTTGCGGCTTTTCTGGCAAGATTCAAGACACTGTCGGCTCCAGATGGATCGCGAGAGAGGTCGGCCGGCCGGTGCTTCAGGTATATCAGTGCCCCATCACCTATACGGATCTCCCCCTCTGGAACATCCGTGGGAAGCCCGAGCTTTTCGAACAGATGCTCCCTCGGATTTTCATATACGCTATTTGGTCGATTCCACCACTCACGGACACTGCTATACGGGTCGGAATCATCTCCTATGTATATCAGCACGCATCCTGATTTCACCCATTCAGCTATTGCGCCGTGATATTCAGGATCCATCGGTTTCATACCTTCATAGGTCAGGAACAGTATGCGGTAGGGGGCAAGGTAGTTTTCCGTGAGGATGTTTTCGAGCTGGACGGGATGCAGGGGCATTCCAACTTTCAGAAGTGGCAATGCAATTCCATAGAAGTCGCCGAGCTGGTCATCTCCGGGTACCGGTTCGCCCCGCTGGAACATCATCGTATCGGATATGAAAACCCCGATCCCCTGAGTCCCCGCCCCCCATCTGACTTCTTCCTGGTTCATGTTGTTCAGAGAAGATATAACGGCCATTATCTCGGTCGCATACTCAGGGGGGATCCCTTCGCGCTTCTGGCCGTCCGCTGCCGGGTATTTCCCTGTGAAAATCCGGTACGGCCATGGCATAACCTCGTATCGCCAGATCTGGGGCCAGAGCAGGGAGGCTACCAGTGTAGCTTCCCAGTTGCGGCGATAATCGTCCCAGGTGTGTTTTGGATTATCCTCCACGGGATCCGCCAAAAACCATATGCGCTGCCCTCTCGCCCTCGCGAGGTTCAATGCAGCACCATACTCCAGAAAGGCCGCCTCGAATGTGCGTTCCTTTATGACACCTCGGTAGAAGTTCGGTGAGCGCGCGGTTCCGGTCCATACCTGGGCTATGTATCCATCGCAGTCCGGAATTTCAGCTAAGCTCCGCTCCGGGCTCACTATCCTCCAGTGGGCGTAGTTTAACAGGCTGTGGGTTGGAACATAGGTTCTGATATCCATACCTTTATGACGCCCGTATTCCTTCAGGACTTTGAATACGTAACCCAACGTTTTCCGGTAGAGGTGATATTTGAGCTTTGATGCGCGGTACTGTGCGTCGGGAGATGAGTGGGGTGCTATCCACTCCTCGCCGTAGAAAGCTTCCCATTCCTTTTTGAATGCAGGACTGTAGCCCGCACGGACCCAGAACTCCGGCTCCTCCATGTGGATCGCCAGAACACCGGCATCCACAGCCCTCTTTGTCTTTTCAGCTAAGTACTCGACTTTTGCAGTGAGCAAGATAGAGTAGAATCGAGCATTTCCAGC
>CAZTBA010000330.1:0-7144 GCA_964611725.1 uncultured bacterium | reverse complement strand
TCTATATACCCTCCCATGGCTAAGGGCATCTCCGAATGAGATTGGTATTGCGATATCTGATATCCTTTGGGCAGATCCGGGTAAAAGTAGTTCTTCCTCAGAAACCTGCTCCGGGGCTGGATCTCGCATCCCATAGCTAAGGCAGCTTTTATGGCGAGCTCAACCGTCTTAAAGTTCAGGACCGGTAAAACACCGGGCATCCCGAGGCAGACAGGACATCCCTGAGTATTCGGTTCTTTCCCAAAAGCTGTGGAACAGCCACAGAATACCTTACTATCGGTAAGGAGCTGGGAGTGTACCTCAAGCCCGATAACCGCTTCGTAGTCCTTCATCTCAAACCTTCCCTCTATTTATAACCTGCTGTACTCCAGGCTTTGCCTCAGGTGAAGCCAGTCGCTCAACAGCGGCTGCAGTCCCGAGTACTGTTGATTCATCGAAAGGCTTCCCAAGAACCTGCAGCCCTATCGGAAGGCCGTCGGAAGATTTTCCGCACGGGACGGATACCCCAGGTATGCCGGCCAGGTTGGCCGATATGGTATATATATCCGAAAGGTACATCAACAGCGGATCATCTATCTTCTCGCCTATCCTGAAGGCCGGAGTCGGGGAGACAGGTGTTATTATCACATCACAATTCTCGAAAGCCGACTCGAAATCCCCCTTTATGAGCGTTCTGACCTTCTGGGCCTTAAGGTAATAAGCGTCGTAATATCCGGCGCTCAGGGCGTAGGTCCCGAGCATTATTCTCCTTTTGACCTCATCTCCAAAGCCCTGGCTCCTGGTAAGCTCGTACATATTTGCGAGATCCCCGGCCCCCTCGGCCCGGAAACCGTATTTGACCCCATCATAACGTTCCAGGTTGGAGGAGGCCTCGGCGCAGGCTATCAGATAATAGGTTGAGATCGCATATTTCGTGTGGGGGAGCGACAGCTCGACCACATCCGCTCCCTCCGATCTGAGTGCCTCCACGGAGCCCATTATCGATTCCCTTACCCCCCCGTCAAGCCCCTCGGCGAAATATTCCTTTGGGAGCCCTATCTTCAGCCGATCCGCCATATCACCGATAGCGGATGGATAATCGGGCACGTCGACCTTTACTGAGGTGGAATCATCCGGGTCGTGGCCGGATATAACCTTCAGCAGCAGGGCGCAGTCTTTCACATTAAGTGCCATCGGCCCAAGCTGATCGAGAGATGAGGCATACGCCACAAGTCCGAATCGCGACACCCTTCCGTAGGTGGGTTTGAGTCCGACTATCCCACAGAAAGATGCAGGCTGTCTTATCGATCCGCCGGTGTCAGAGCCGATCGCCAGCAATGCCTCGCCGGCGGTCAGAGCAGATGCGGACCCGCCGCTTGAGCCGCCGGTGACCCGGCTGATGTCGTGTGGGTTTCTGCTGACCCCGAAGTACGAAGTCTCAGTCGAGGAACCCATGGCAAATTCGTCCATATTGGTCTTGCCGACTATAACCGCATCGGCTGCCTTGAGCCTCTTGACAACCGTGGCATCGTAGGGTGGGACGAAGTCTTCGAGCATCCTCGACCCGCATGTGGTGGCTATATCCTTCGTGCACAGCACGTCCTTTACCGCCGTGGGAATACCGGCCAGTGGACCGAGATCATCACCCCTGGAAGCCCTCTCATCGACTTCCGATGCCTTTCGGAGGGCCTCTTCCTTCATCAGGGTTATATAGGAATTGACTTTATCCTCAACCTCTTCTATCTTCCTGAAGACAGACTCCACCAAATCAACAGATTTAAGCTCGCCTGAAGCGATCTTTTCCCTCAGGGTCCAGGCAGTCAATCGGCTGAGATCCACCTGGCCAACCTCCTTCCATCAGCGAAAAACACACCGTCAGCTTCTGTCTATCCCGCCTTCTCGTTCTTTCCCTCTTCAGTATCTTCTCCTTCCACACCCTTATTTATCTCACTGCTGACGTCGCTGGCTGCTTTTCTAAATTCCTTTATGCCTTTTCCAAGCCCGCGCGCCACCTCAGGGATCCTCTTGGCTCCGAAAAGGAGGAGCACCACGAGGAATATCAGCAATATCTCAGAGAAACCAAGCGATCCGGGCATCCCACCTCACCCCCTTCAGTAGGAATATTTATAATAGTACCAGCCCGCAAGCATACCAAGGATGCCGATTACGTTTATGTGCAACGATAAGGCCAGTTCAAAACTCAGGACTATAAGGTTTAAAGAGATTGCCCCCGTCCTGTACTCCCATATCGTGCTAAGGAGCGCCTTCTCAACTATGTTCTCTCCGGGTATAAGGAGCGCCAGGGCCTTCCCGATAACACTCCCTACGAGTAGGCCTACAAAGAGCGTAACTATAAGGTAACCGGTCCCTTTACTATTTGGCATGTGTTCAGACCTCATTCTTTGCACCACCTCTAAGGAAAAGAGAAACTCTTCTTACAAGCCCTGAGCTAACGTAAAAGAGGCTCAAGGGGAAGAGGGACCTCGACGGGAACACGACGAGCAAAGCAGTACCCGCAACACAGAAAGCCACTTTGAATTTTTCCCAGAACGATCCAAGCCTGAAATCGGGCACCCGCTCGTACTCTATACTGCTCACCATAAGTGCCGACAGCGCCAGGACAAGGAACACTGTTACCCACAGAGGTGCGTCTCTTCCCAGTACGGACGGGAAAAATAAAGTGTACGATACCAAGGTAACGGCTGTTACAGGAACCGGAAGCCCGATATACCTCTCCCTTCGAGCGCTCGCGGAAAGGACATTGTAACGGGCAAGCCTCAACGCCCCACAGGTAAAAAAAACGAAAGCAACTGCCAGACCCCATATTCCGGCCGAACTCAGGCTGTATCTGTAAAGGAGCAAAGAGGTCACCAAACCGAACGAAGACAGATCGGCTAAGGAATCGAGCTCCATCCCAAACCTGCTGTTTGATCCGGTAAGTCTGGCAAGCCTCCCGTCAGCGGCGTCCAGGAAAGCCGCAAGCACTATAAGCCACGCCGCTAAGATGAACTCATCCGATATACTGTATATAAGGGACAGGAACCCACATAAAAGGTTTCCGAGCGTCAGTACGCTGGGAAAGCTGATGCTCGTTTCAGACCTCATTGTGGAAACATTCCTATAACGGTCTCACCCGCCTTTACCTTCTCACCCACAGAAACTTCAAGCATTACCTCCACCGGGAGAAGGAGCTCAACACGCGATCCGAACCTTATCATTCCGAACCTTTCTCCCTTTTCAACGCTGTCACCTCTCCTGAGGTTGCAAACTATTCTCCTTACAAGGAAACCCGCTATCTGCGAGCAGAAGACCTTCCTGTCCCCGCTGGATATCTCGACGACCGTTCTCTCGTTGTCGAAAGAACTCTTCCTGCTTCTGGCCAGGAAAAATTTCCCGGGTAACTTTCTGACCGACTCGACATGTCCCGAAAAAGGGACCCTGTTAATATGCACATCAAATATCGAAAGGAAAACCCCTACCTTGAGTGCCTCTCCCCCGGGGAAACTCGGGGATTTTACCCTCTCTATATCCACAACCCTCCCATCGGCTGCCGAGACCACAATATTACCCTCCCGTGGAGCGGTCCTCTCAGGGTCCCGGAAGAAATAAAGCACAAAAAGCACCCCGAAGAGCGAGAGCACCGACAGGTAGCCGAAATATACGGCTCTCGAGTAGAGAAAACCGGTCCAGAGGACCAGCGATAGCATGACCGGAACTGCAAGAAACGGGAACCCTTCTCTGTTCATACCATCAAATTCCTACTGTATACCAACCCTTTCGAATATGTAATCTATGCTCCTGAGATGAGCGCTGAGGTCGAAGCATCTTTCTATCTCAACTTCCGAGAGATGCTTTCTGACATCCTCATCGGCTGATATTAGCCCACGGAAACTCTCCCCGGCCTTCCACGACTCCATAGCGTTGCGCTGGACTATGTCGTAGGCCTCCTCACGCGTCAGGCCCTTCCGCGTGAGCTCAAGCATTACGGCCTGCGAAAAGATCAAACCACCGATCTTCTCAAGGTTCTTCTTCATGTTTTCGGGATAGACGTTTAGCCCCTTAACAACTTTCGTAAACTTATCGATCATATAGTCGAGGAGTATGGTGCTGTCGGGAATTATTACCCTCTCTGCCGAGGAATGCGATATATCCCTCTCATGCCATAGGGGCATGTTCTCAAGGGCGGCTATGGCGTTGGCCCTTATAACCCTTGCCTGACCGGCCACCCTCTCGCATATTATCGGGTTCCGCTTGTGAGGCATCGCCGATGAGCCTTTCTGACCTTTTCTGAAAGGTTCCTCGGCCTCCATTATCTCGGTCCGCTGCAGGCTCCTTATTTCCACTGCAAACTTCTCGAGTGAGCCAGCTATTATTGCTGAAACAGTCATATACTCGGCATGCCGGTCCCTCTGAAGGACCTGCGATGACACGGGAGCTGGCTTCAATTCGAGTTTTTCGCAGACATATCTCTCTATGAAAGGATCCATATGTGCAAACGTGCCCACGGCACCTGATATCTGCCCGTAGGATATGCGGTCTATCGCCCTTTCGAGCCGTTCCATGTTGCGCCTTGTCTCGTCATACCAGAGCGCCATCTTAAGCCCGAAGGTGATAGGCTCGGCGTGCACACCGTGTGTCCGGCCGATCATAATCGTACGTTTGTGTTCGATGGCCTCTTCCCTTATCGCACCGGCCAGCCCCTCAAGATCCCTGAGGAGTATCTCTCCAGCCTGTTTCATCTGGATCGCGAGGGCTGTATCGAGTATGTCCGAGGACGTCATGCCAAGGTGTATGAACCTCGAATCGGGCCCGACGTTTTCGGCAACATTTGTGAGGAAAGCTATAACATCATGCTCCACCTCAGCTTCAAGCTCTTCTATCCGCTCGACACTGAAAGAAGCCCTTTCCCTTATAGTTCTCACTGCCTCTGACGGAACAAGTCCGAGCTTGGACTGAGCCTCGCACGCAAGTATCTCTATTTCGAGCCATAGCCTGAACTTGTTCTCGAGGCTCCATATCGCCGCCATCTCCGGTCGTGTATAGCGTTCTATCATGCCATTCCCCCCGATATGAAATCAGCGCCTCGATGAAAGGGGTTCCTCAAGGCGTAACTTGAGTGAGATCTCTTTATTCCCCCTGAGGACCTTAAGTGTATATATATCCCCAACAAAGCCTTCAGCAAATGCTCCGCGTATCTCTTCCTCGTCCCGCACCCTCTCACCGTTCACTTCGATTATGACATCGCCCACATTGAAACTGGCCTTACTGGCAGGGCTCTCCTTTTCCACCTCCTTGACCAGCACACCTTCGTCTAACTTAAGTCCGAGTGCCTTCCCGATTAGACGATCGACCGTCTGGATGTAAAGACCGGTCCAGAAGGGCCTCACCTTGCCGTACCCGAGTATCTCATTCGCTACCTTCTTGGCCCGGTTTATAGGTATGGCAAACCCGTAACCTATGTAGGTTCTGTCGCTACCGCCGAATAAGGAGGAGTTTATACCTATAACTCTGCCTCTGCTGTTCACGAGCGGACCGCCGCTGTTGCCCTGGTTTATGACCGCGTCCGTCTGTATCATACCTCTGTATACCTGCCCACCTGTCAGGCTCAGGTTTCTGTCAAGGGCGCTTATAACCCCCACGCACACGGTCGGGCGGTTATCATTCAATATAAGCCCAAAGGGATTTCCTATGCTTATAGCCCACTCTCCTATTATGACATTATCCGAGTTACCAAGCTCCGCAACAGGAAGGTCATCCCCCTCTATTTTCAGTACAGCGACATCGAAACGTGAATCACCGCCCACAGGCTTCGCATCGAACTGCCTTCCGTCCGGAAGGTTGACAACTATCTTATCTGCGCCCTCGACCACATGCTCGTTCGTCCAGACATATCCCTTTTCATCCACTATAAAGCCGGAGCCAAGCCCCTTTATAGCCTGGCGTACCTTTCGCCTCTCAGGAAAGAAGAAATCCCAGAAAGGATCCACGACAACATATTCCCTGACCTGTGTCACGCTAACGCTTACAACAGCGGGAGAAACATTCTTCACAGCTCTAACTATGGCGTTCTCGCGCTGATCATAGAGGCTCTCTTCCGCATTTTCAGGATATGTTGTAGCGACATTATTCGTGGCCTCCACCGCTGTGGGATAGACCACCTTCTCCGCAAGCTCAAATTCCTCCGGAGCTACTTCCAGATGGGACAGCAGGTACCTGTGATATATAAAAAGCCCCAGCGCAATCCCAACCAGCACGAAAGCTATATGGCGTGAGATGGCCCACTTCTTTCCCCCAAAATTTCCCCAGTACCTGTCTCCCGTATTCCCTCCAAGGTCCATATGTCAGTACCTCACGTCCATAAGGCAGAGTCCCCGGGGAGGGGCTGTAGGCCCCGCCGCAGACCTTTCTCTTGATTTGAGGATACGCCCGATATCTTCAGGGCAAAGGGCTCCCCTGCCTACTTCAACCAGCGTTCCTACCATTATCCTGACCATATGTCTCAGAAACCTATCGCCATCGAAGTATATGGAGACTCCCCCGTCCTCCATCTCGAAGGAGATATTGTTCAACGAGCACGTATATGTCTTAGCGGATGAATCCGCCGCACAGAAAGAGCTAAAATCGTGTCTGCCAACAAGGAACTTCCCCGCCTCCTCCATCTTTCCCGGATCGAGCTTGTATCTGACATGCCAGGAGTAAGCCCTCTCAAGCGCCCTTTTCACAAAGGAGATCGTGTAACCGTATACCTTGGATCTGGCATCAAACCTCGCATTGAAACCGTGAGACACTTCCTCCAGATCCCGGACAGCCACATCCGGCGGGAGAACAGAATTCAGGGCCTTCTTCATCTGGGAAGGAGCCATGGGTGAATTCGTATAGAAATTGGCGACCTGGCCCAATGCGTGTACGCCCGAATCGGTTCTACCGGCTGCCGTCAGAGAGATCTCCCCTCCCAGGAAAATCCCCAGGCTTTCCTGAACGGTGCTCTGGACCGTGCGCATTCCCGGCTGTATCTGCCAGCCACAGAAATGGGTCCCATCGTACTCTAAAACCAGCTTTATGTTACGCCCGAGCCTCTCCAAATCTCTCCATTACCTGAGGATAAATCCGAGTGCAAAGAGGGACCCGGCCAGGGCAAGTGCCCCGTAATCCCCCCGGCTAAAGC
>CAZTBA010000329.1:0-7155 GCA_964611725.1 uncultured bacterium | reverse complement strand
GGCTAAAACCGTTGATCCAGTACGCCGAGATGGCGGGAGTGGAGGAAGATTTTTACGGCATGCCGATGACAAAGTACTACTTCGACTATTTCGTCCAATTGATGACTCCTGAAGGTCAAATCCCTGAGTTCGGTGATGGATCGCAATCCGAGGGTTACGCGTGGGATTGGGTGATTTCGATTTTGGAAAAGGGTGCCAGCGTCTATCGGGACGGAAGGATGAAATGGGCCGCCCATCGGATTTTCCAGTCAGGTGTACTGCAAAAGGGTTGGACCGCGAAGGAAAATCTGGTGGAAGCTTATCTCTGGGCTGATGACTCAATCCCCGAAAGAAAGCCATCCGATCCAAGCCGCCTGGTACTGGAGGACTACGTTGGCAAGAAGGTCGTCCTCCGAAGCGGGTGGGACCCCGGTTCGACCTATCTTCTGCTTAATTACCTGGACGATGCACCTTTCGGGATCGATGGAAAAGAGCACATAATCAACACCATCAATGTCGAAACGGAAAAGAACCACCATGGCCACGCCGACGAAAATTCGATCTGTCTTTTGATGAAAGATGGATCAACCCTCTTGCACGATTCAGGGTACCGCGAGACGAGTTCCACGGGGCCGGATGGCGAATTCAGGGCCGATACCTACCACAACAGGCTTGTCGTCCGCAGTGGCTGCGCTGATCCCCAGATGCGGCTCCTCCCATTTCTGCTGGACGGGGGGCGTTATCGTAATGTGCAGACTAAGCTGATGCACTTTCGCAGGTTCAGGGAAGTGGACATCGTCCGGACACGGTTGACCGATGAAGGTAGAGGCTATCAATGGGACCGGCTGATCAATTACCTGAAAAGCAGAGAGTGGTTTGTTATCTTTGACATAGTCAAGATATTGAAGGATGGATCTTACACACTTGCCAACCTTTTCTACACTCAAGATATCGTCCATTACGACACCGATAATCCTATCTGGTACGATACATGGTACAGGACAATATTCGACCATTCCAACCTGGATAATGCAAGATTGCTTATCTATTTTCCCGATGGTACGTCTTTCCGTTTGGGTGCTGAACAGATCCGCAGGGCGAATCAGACAGAGGTCGCTGTCTATGCTGCAAAAACGGACAGCTTCAAATCCGATGATATTTTGGTCTTCACGACATTCCTAATTCCACATAGCAAAACGAGCGATGCCAGAGAGATCGTTGATTCCCTTCACGATATTTCCATCTATCGCTCAGAGAAGGGCTATGGGCTGAGGATTCCGGATACCGATGGCTACGTGCAGCTTAACGCCATGTTAGATCTTGAAGCGGAATATCTGAAGGAGAACCTCCGACCAAGGTACAATTTTGAGTCCGGTTGTGCGGAATACGGTGGGCTGGTAACGGATGCCCGCTATTGTTACCTGCGTATGAGAGGAGAGAAAACGCTGTATTCGTTTTTCAAGGCGAGCAGGCTGATATTGGATGGGAAAACGCTCTTCCAGGCACAGAGTGAGATGTTTGGTCAGGATGACGGTGCTTTTAAGAGAAAGGGTGTAGCAAAGTGGATAGCCTGGGAGGATGAATTTTCCCTGAGAAACAGCTAATCAATCATTTGATCGAACATCAATACTGTCAGTCCAAACTTTCAAATTGTAGACCTTGACGATAGCCAAAGCTACGTTTAACTTTTCTGTAGAAGGCTGTGATTATACATGGGAGGTTATATCATGGGAAAGCTGCACGAGATAGGTTTTGAAACCGGTAATCTGTCCGGGGAAGAGATCGAGCGTATGCTCAATTCGCTTCCGGTGGATATCACTTTCGTGGATTCTGAGGATACAGTGAAGTACTTCAGCAAGCCGGAGGAACGGATCTTCCCGAGGCCGAAGTCCGTCATAGGACGCAAGGTTCAACAGTGCCATCCCCAGAAAAGCATACACCTCGTTAACCAGATACTCGATGACTTCAGGGATGGGAAAAGGGAAGTTGCCGAGTTCTGGATAAACATGAACGGACGCCTCATACATATAAGGTATTTCCCGATCCACAATAAGGCGGGAAATTATATGGGATGCATAGAGGTAACACAGGATATAACCGATATAAAAAAGATCGAAGGGGAGAAAAGGTTGCTTTAGGAATTGAGGGGTATGAGCGGATCTATGACGAAGTCGTTCATAGTGTTCCCCTTCCCGATTTTCAGCCAAACTTATCTGAGCTTCGGTTACGCCGCAACAGCCGTTACCATCTATAACTCCCTCGATGTCGATCTAAGTATGTCCATAAATAGTGATTGGAGGGATAGCGATTTTAAGGTAGAAGCCACAGGGGCAATCGCCCCATTATATTCGCTGTTATAGATCCTTGTATATCACTTTACGGATATTCTCCTCGTGGAGAATCCAAAGTTATTGGGGAGGCGAGGAAACAAACCGATGGGGAAAACTGAGGGATTTTTGGCCTTTGAGGTGCTTGCAGACGGAGTCTTCGCCGTCGACAAAGAGATGAAAATAATAGCCTTCAGCGAGGGTGCTGAGAGGATAACCGGTTATGCCAGGGATGAAGTAATCGGAAAGCGATGCAATGAAGTTTTTCGATCGGCCATGTGCGAGGAGAGTTGCCCTATAAAGTTTGCACTTGAAAGCGGTCAGGTTATCTCCAACTACTATTATACCATATTCACCAAAAACGACGATGAGATACCGATATCGGTGAGCGCCGCGCCCATAAGCGGGAAAGAAGGAGAGATAGCTGGCGCTGTCGAGACATTCCGCAATCTCGCCGAGGTCAGGGAACTCGCAGAGAGGCTTGAGCTTGCCTACAGTGAGGTTATGAAGGAAAGAAATAAGCTTCAGGCGATGCTCAACTCTATAGCAGAGGGTGTGTTCACCGTCGACAGAGACTTCAACATAACTACCCTCAACTCCTCCGCCGAGAAAATAACCGGTTTTAAGAAGAGCGAGGTTATAGGAAAACCCTGTAACAGCGTCTTTAGAAGCTCGTTATGCGGCGAAAGCTGTCCCTTGAGGGAGACACTCAGTACAGGTATTCCAGCCAGGGATCACGAGGTCGAGATAATTTCAAAAAGTGGAAATAAAATCCCAATAAGCATAAGCACAGCGATTCTGAGGGATGAGCACGGCGAGATAGCTGGCGGGGTAGAGACCTTTCGTGACCTGTCAGAGATAAAGAAGCTTTCAGAGGAGTTAAAGGGGAAATATTCCTTCGGGAGTATAATCGGCAAAAGTAACAGGATGCGAAAAGTTTACGAGCTAATAAGTTCGGTTACCTCAGCCAACGCCACCGTGCTCATCCGTGGTGAAACGGGAACCGGCAAAGAGCTTGTGGCCCGGGCCATACACTACAATGGCCCCAGGTGCAACAATCCCTTTGTTGCCGTTAGCTGCGCTGCCTTACCCGAGGATCTACTTGAAAGCGAGCTCTTCGGGCATGTAAAGGGCGCTTTCACAGGAGCTATATCGGACAGGAAGGGAAGGTTTGAGCTTGCAGATGGGGGAACGCTCTTCTTGGACGAGGTAGGTGACATAAGCCTGAGGGTCCAGGCAAAGCTCCTCAGGGTGCTTGAGTCCAGGGAATTCGAAAAGCTTGGCAGCATCGAGACGATAAGTGCAGATGTCCGCCTGATCGCCGCCACAAACCGTGATCTCGAGGATAGGATAAGATCCGGCGAGCTCAGGGAAGATCTCTATTACAGGCTGAACGTTATACAGATAGAGCTCCCCCCCCTTAGGGAGAGGAGGGAAGATATACCGCTCCTTGTAAGGCATTTCATCTCGAGGTTCAACCAGGAGACAGGCAGATCAATATCCGATGTCTCGCAGGATGCGATGGATATACTGGTTGACCATAACTGGCCCGGTAATGTAAGACAGCTCGAAAACGCTATAGAGCACGCTTTCATCCACTGCCGCTCAGGATCTATCCAACCGGAGCACCTACCACAGGAGATGATCTCACAAAAACCTATTCCCGAGGAGGAAGGCACCCTAATCTCCGCAGAGAGACAGGCGATAGAATCGGCCCTCCGAAGAAGGAACTGGAACCGGAGCTTCGCTGCGAGAGACCTCGGGATAAGCCGCACAACCCTCTGGCGCAAGACAAAAAAATACGGAATAAAACCCAAATAGCGTTGCATATCGAAACATTATGTTTCATATGTTAACCCCAGAAAAGGCCTTGCACACCAATATCTTATATCTGAATAGATCCTGGAAGATATCTTTATGTTTCAATATAAAACAAAACAGGAATCCGATAGTTTCGAGCATTCTCAATCGTAAGTTTTTATACCGCAGCCACTTCCGGATCTCAGCCCAAGTTTGGCATGATAATTGCGTCTCTGGATGGTGGATTACAGGCTTCCAGGGGGCACAGGGAGGTTTTTCTGAGTTGTATGGTAGGGCTCCGGGCTCCCGGAAAGTATAGGAATGGAGAATTCTTGGGAGAAACAGAAGGAGGTGAGCGATATGCCGAACGGAAGGGGACGCGGAAGTGGAAGAGGTTTCTCGCTCTATGGGGGATCTTATGGCATGGGATCCTGGTCGGGAAGGGGAAATCCTTACCCGTTCTGCAGGAATTTCCCATGGCTCCCCCGCTGGTGGTGGGCTAGCCCATATGCCAGCCAGTATGCTACGACCATCCCGTATTTCGGAGGGTACGGCTACCCTGCAACCACTCCCGGAGGATATGGTTATCCTGTAGCTACTCCGTATGCCGGAGGGTATGGATATCCTGCAGCTACTGCTCCATATGCTGCGCCGATGCAGCCTACGGTCATGAGATAGAAGCTTCTTACAGATCTTAGAAGAAAAACTGAAGAGGAGGTGCAAAGATGGGAGGGTATCGTTGGATGTATCAGCTTACAGGGCTCCCGGGTTGGATGCGTTTCGGATTCAGTCCCGGTTGGGTGGGCCGTAGTCCTACGGGCTTGGGTCCGGCTGCCTCATACCTCATGAGCGGGACCTGGCCGACTCCTCAGGCCCAATCTTACTGGCAGGCACTCCAGAGTGGTTCGGCCCCCTACCCTGCATGGGGAGGTTTCGGCGTGCCACAGGCTCCGGCTTCACCTGAGCAGGAACTGGATTTTCTGAAAAACCAGGCAGATGCCCTGAAATCACAGCTCCAGGGGATAGAACAGAGGATTGAGGAGCTGGAAAAGGAAGAGTGAGTATCTGGAATTTCTGGCGGTCAGGCTTTCAAAGGCCGCCAGAAACTTTAATCGGAAAACGGGGGTGTTACAAGTGAAAATAGCGGTTTCTTCTACCGGACCTTCTCTGGACTCCCAGGTCGATCCACGGTTCGGGAGGTGCCAGTATTTTATTATAGTCGACCCGGATACTATGGAGTTCGAGGCTATAGAGAACCCGAACATAGTGGCTATGAGCGGTGTAGGTATACAGTCGGCGCAGCTTGTTGCGGACAGAGGTGCTGAGGGCGTCCTGACGGGAAACTGTGGCCCTAACGCCTATCAGACTCTCTCAGCCGTCGGAGTGAAGGTAATAGTCGGTGTCATCGGCACGGTGCGCGAGGCTGCGGAGAAATACAAACGTGGTGAGTATCAGTTCGCGCCCGGGCCAAGCGTCGCAAGCAAGTTCGGCATGGGTGGCGGTTAAAGTGAGTATCTGGAATTTCTGGCGGTCAGGCTTTCAAAGGCCGCCAGAAACTTTAATCGGAAAACGGGGGTGTTACAAGTGAAAATAGCGGTTTCTTCTACTGGACCTTCTCTGGACTCCCAGGTCGATCCGCGATTCGGTAGATGCCAGTATTTTATTATAGTCGATCCGGATACCATGGAGTTCGAGGCTATGGAGAACCCAAATATAATGGCTATGGGTGGCGCAGGTATACAGTCAGCGCAGCTTGTTGCGGGCAAAGGCGCCGAGATCGTGCTGACCGGAAGCTGTGGCCCTAACGCCTATCAGACTTTCTCAGCCGTCGGAGTGAAAGTAATAGTCGGTGTCATCGGCACGGTGCGCGAGGCTGCGGAGAAATACAAACGTGGTGAGTATCAGTTCGCGCCCGGTCCAAGCGTCGCAAGCAAGTTCGGCATGGGTGGCGGATTCGGGATGGGAAGTGGAACCGGAATGACAGGCGGAACTGGAATGGCAGGTAGTCGTGGAATGGGAGGTGGTCGAGGTATGGGTGGCGGTCGCGGCATGGGAGCTGGTCGTGGAATGGGAGGCGGAGGAGCGGGAAGGTCAGGATGGGTTAACCAACCCTCCTTCCCGGGATACGGTCAGACGCCTCGGGTCCCGACTTCAGGTTATGGACAGACACCCACCCCATCCGGAGACCAGGAGCTTCAGTTTCTCAAGAACCACGCGAAGGAACTCAGAGATGAGCTGGAAAGCATAAGTAAGAGGATCGAGGATCTGGAAAAAGGAAAGGGGAAATAAGGCATGCCGATCTATGAATACAGATGCAGGGAATGCGGTTCCATCACAGAGTTCCTGCACAAAAGTTCTTCTGAGGATGAGCCCACCTGTTCAAACTGCGGCAGCAACAAACTTAAGAGGATCTTCTCTTCTTCCTTCGTCTCGGTAAGTTCTTCTTCAGAAACAGGTAGAACTTGCTGTGGCAGGGATACCCCCTGTGAGGTGCCTCCATGTGCCGATGATGGAACCTGCAGGCGATAGGGTTAAGGACAAATTTGCCGAAAGGATATTATATGAAACTGGCCATCGCCTCAAAAGGAAAGGATCTCGAAGCTGAAGTTGACGGGCGTTTCGGGAGGACGCCATATTTCATCATCGTCGACCCCGAATCCATGGAGTTTGAGGCCATCGAAAACATACAGAACCTCAATGCCCTTCAGGGAGCTGGCATCCAGGCCGCGCAGACTGTAATAGAAAGTGGTGCAGATTATGCGATAGCCGGTCACTGCGGGCCGAAAGCGTTTAGAACCCTCTCGGCTGCAGGTGTCGGCATGATAGTGGGTATAGAAGGGATAGTTATGGAGGTTGCTGAAAAATTCAGAAGGGGGGAACTGGCACCTTCCGAATCCGCCGATGTCGAAGGGGGGTGGATCTGAAATGGCCGAACGCTACAGGTACATCTTCGGTCCCGTCCCTTCGAGAAGGCTTGGCCTCTCGCTCGGGGTGTACATCATCCCAATGAAAACCTGTTCGTACGATTGTGTATACTGCCAGCTTGGCC
>CAZTBA010000328.1:0-7156 GCA_964611725.1 uncultured bacterium | reverse complement strand
GAACTGTTCTAGGTGCCTTTGAAGCCCCCGCTCGTGAGCGGGGGTAGTTCACTGGGGAGAGAGGGGTGAAGGCTGGAATACCGCCATCGCCTTCCTGGTACCGGCGCTTATCTCTTTCTCAATTGGGCTGATAATGCGGTATACATTCAGACCTGAGACTCCCGATATGACCGGTTCCATGCTTATATGCGCATTGGGTTGGCTTTCGGTTTCGGCGGCGGGAGCTCTGCCCTTCGTAATAGGGATCAGTTCAAGCTACCTCAACGGTTATTTTGAAGCGATGAGCGGTTTTACGACTACTGGCATAACTGTTTTTTCCGGGCTGGATGATATGCCGAGGAGCATTCTCTTCTGGCGTGCCCTTACACAGTGGGTCGGTGGCTTAGGGATACTTTCCTTTTTCCTGGCGATAACTTTCCGTGCCAGCGGGGCCCATCATATTTTCGGTGCCGAAAGCCATAAAATTTCTTCCGGAAGGCCTGTCCCCGGACTGTTCAACACGCTTAAGATACTCTGGGGGATTTACGCACTTTTTACAGTCCTATCCGTAGCGGTTCTTTCTGTTGAAGGTATGCCGGTTTTCGACTCCATATGCCATACGTTCACTGCCTTATCCACCGGTGGGTTCTCACCTTACGATAGCAGTATCGCATATTATGGTCTGGTGGGACACCCTAATTACAGGCTAATGGAGTACACCCTCACATTCGTAATGATGCTGGGGGGAATGAACTTTCTGATCCATTACCGCATTTTGACGAAGGACTTTAAGGCCCTCTGGGATAACATAGAGATACGATACTGGTGGTGGTTTATAGCTGGCTTTACGTTCATAATTATGTTCGATCATTTCCTCAAGTCGGGTATCCTCGCTACTTTCCTTACGGATCCAAAGGCTGTGGGAGCCGGCGAATTTGAACGTTCATTCAGATACACAATATTTCAGGTCGTTTCTATTTTGACCACGACGGGTTTTGGGACTAAGGACATCGGGTCCGACTTCTTTCCTGCCCTATCCAAACAGCTGTTCTTAGTTATGATGGTTATCGGTGGGTGTGTTGGATCAACAGGAGGTGGGATTAAAGTCATGCGCGTAGTTATACTGGAACGCCTTATGGTCAGGGAGATCTTCAAATTGAGGGTTTCCGGAAGGGCTTCCACGGTACTGGCGATCGATAGGAAAGCCGTACCTGAGGAAGAAAGCCATCGCGTCGCTGCTCTGTTCTTCACCTGGATGGCTCTTTTAGCGATCGGTGGAGGAATCACTGCTCTATTCTCCAGCCAGGGAGCTCTGGAATCATTCTCGGGAATGTTTTCCGCACTTGGGAATATAGGTCCATGCTATATTTCCGTGCAGGATATGATAGACATCCATCCTGTCGTGAAACTTACCTATATCTTCGGGATGCTTGCCGGAAGGCTTGAAATATTACCGGTGTTGCTGCTTTTCTCAAGAAAGGCGTGGATATAAATGTTTAACGTCCGCGGGAGATGGGCACATGAGGAAAAACCAATATGAAGTTGGAGGTGGTGAAAAGTGTATATAATGGTAGCCGGTGGGGGAAGGGTTGGTGGTGAGCTCATTAACAAATTGCTGGAAGGCAAACACGATGTGGTAGTTGTCGAACGGGATAAAGAGGTCTGCAATAGAATTTACTCGGAAACCGGCGCGATTACCGTTAACGGAAGTGCCGCACGTGCTGAAGTCCTGGAAGAGGCCGGCGTCAGGAAAGCTGATATAGTAGTTGCTGTAACAGGTAACGATGCGGATAACTTAGCTTGTGCCATATTATCTAAGAGTTTCGATGTGCCCAGGATTATAGTCAGGATGAGAAACCCCGCCTATGAAAATGCGTATAGGATCGCCGGTGTAACCTCGATTGTCCGTTTGGTTGACCTGGTAGTTAACCAGATGATCGTAGAAATCGAGAAACCCAGAGTGCGCAGGATAATGACTATAGGTGGGGGTAAAGCCGATATCTATTCGGTTATCATACCAAAAGGTGCCAAAGTTGCAGGAAAAAAGGTAGAAAACATAGCGGGAGACCCCAAGTTTCCCCCTCAGTGTGTTTTCATCGCAGTATACAATCAGGAAACGCAGGAACTCTCTATCCCCAGAGGCAAACAGACTATTTGTGAGGGTGACGAGCTATTTTTGATCTCGAACGCTGAAGATATTAAGAAGGTGGCAGATTTTCTGACCAGTTGATGGCGGAGAAATAGCAGCGATGAAGTTGATCAGTCTCATAGCTGTTACAGCGACTTCAGCTAAGGAGGATAATATGGATGTACCCACCATACATGGAAGGCAGAGCCAGTTGTTCCTGGATGATGAATTGATAGCTGAGCAACATAATGTAAACCGTGTATGGCACCATCTGCGCAAGCATCCATGCAATCCCTTAATTCAGGCTTCCGGTCCGGAACATGTCATGTATCTCTTCGGAACTGTCATCCGGGAACCAGATCCCGTGTCCGGGGGTGAGCCGATCTTCAGGATGTGGTATTTCGCAGCGGGGTACATCGCAGATGAAGGGAAGACATATAAGACTTGGGTTGCCTATGCGAGGAGCCGCGATGGCCTGAACTGGGAGAAGCCGGACTTCGGATTGCTGGAGATAGACGGTGTCAGTTTGAGCAATGCCGTCTTCTGCCCGGAGGGATGGCGAATACTGGGACTCTCGGGGGTGATCAGAGATCCCAACCCGGATGTGCCGGAAGGCGAGCGCTACAAGCTGATGATCCCCGGTGAAAATCTCGAGACGAAGCAGAAACATTACCTGATGGCTGTATCGCCCGATGGATTTCATTGGACGGTTCGAGACACATTTATCCCCGAGGAACCCTGCAAGCCGGACCGCGCCTGCTTTACCTGGGACCCCTTCCGCCAGGTCTACGCCCTGTATAACCGTACGAAGTATGCACCGCCTGAGCTGGAAGAAAGGGGTGGACCAGCCTATTGGGGCAGGGCCGTTGCGTTGTGCACGAGTACGGATTTTCGAAACTGGTCTAAACCGGAGCTCGTCATGCATGCCGAAATGGACGACCCGGACGGCACTGAGATATATGGCATCGCTGCGTTCCCGTATGAGGGACAGTGGGGCGGTCTGCCGCAGATACATCGTTCGCTTCCACACCTGGGCTACATTGATGTCGCAGTTGCCCACTCCCGTGACGGTAAAAAGTGGCAGCGTGAAAAGGAACTCGTGCTGTCACGGGGCGATGTTGGAGAGTGGGATCGTTTCAATCAATGCGCTTCCACTCGGCCCGTGCGCGTCGGTGGTGAGCTGTGGGTATATTACTCCGGGCGGCTCTACCGCCATAAGGAATACAAAGGATCAGGGTTGAAGGACACGGGGCCATTCCTCGTTGGCATCGGATTAGCTACGCTGCGGCTCGATGGCTTCTGCTCGATGCAGGCGGGGTTCGATGGTGGCGAAATCATAACGAAACCGGTTATCCTCCCCGAAGGCAGCCTCTTTATCAATGCTAAATCCGATTGGGGTGAGGTTGTAGTGGAGGTTCTCGAAACGGATGGAGGGATTATCGAGGGTATGCGGTCGATACCTGTCAGCGCCGACGGAGTACGCCTTGAGGTACAGTGGCCGGATGGAAGCTCTTTTGAGGGCATTGCCGGTAGGCCGGTCCGGCTGAAATTTAGTATCAGGAATGCCCTTCTGTACTCATGGAGGGTCGAATAGCTCCGAGTGTCTTCAGAGATAACCCACCAGGGCGCCTCTACGCCGCAATGACAGGAAAAGGAATACATACGGGTCGCAGGACTGTGACCCTCATTCACACGCAGGGCGTGCCCTGCACCTGCGCCGCTTAATGTTACTCTGGAATAATATATGAAACAGCTATTGTGTGCGAACAGATAAATTGTATCGGAGACGACATCATATCTCATTTCTCCTTGCGACTCTCCCACTTCACCTTTATATTTACCTCAGGTAATCCTCTGGACATGGAGTTTACAGGAAGTCATGTAGCTCTGATTTAAAGGAGGTAAAGGTTTATGAAATTTCACCTGACCGTTTGGTTAGCTGCTATAAGCCTGCTGCTCAGCTTGCCTGTGAGTAGGGGAGATGTGTCCCACGCATGGAACAATTACCGCTTACCGCCCCTCACGAATTCGACACGCGAAAGAACCCCTTACGGCGAATTGGAATTAGTGGACGAAATTAACTGCTGGGAAAAGCCAACCGTCGATCCGATGAACCCTGATGAGGATCCACACCCGTACAAAGACGAAGGGAATGTCACTGTAAAGGAGATCCGGTTAAAAACCGGAAAACTCAAATTCCGGATAGCCGGAGCTAATGGATTGCTTTCCTCTATCTTTTATCGTGTCGGACGAAAACTTGAAGAAAACACACTCTATTTGATAGAAATCCAATTTCCCCAGGACGTCTCCCGGGAGTACTGTGTCCAGATATTCGGATCTCAGGGCAAGACGAACTACCCATCGATGATGGGTGGTTGGCATACGGGTGGGTGTGGTTGTCGCGAGGACAAACGTAGTCGTTGCGAGCTGAATGACTTTCCCCTTGATGGCACGCTCGGGAGCTGGTACTCGACTGTCGCACCTACCCGAGCTACCCTTTATGGCCAAGATTTTCGCAACGGTATCTGGGTCGGTATAATCGCACGCGGCAGAGAATTGGTTCCACTCTCACAAGGTATTGCCGTACATCGGATCAGGCTCTACCGCGTCTGCGCTCTCGACGAACCGATCCCAAGTCCCGTCGAATTTGTTCCTCTCCCACCTGACCTTCCGAGGCGCTTCGTCACAACTCACGGTGAGACAGACGTACGCTACCGGCACATCCGCAACTGTTTTAGATCTTCGGCCCTCGCCGGGCTGAACTGCATGTCGCCGAATATATTGAAGTGGAACGCTAATGCATGTTTCTCCTCAAAATACTACCCGAATCCGCCGACATGGCCACAGAACTGGCCTGTGTATTATAGGGATTGTCTCGCACTTGCTAAGGACATGGGCATGTACCTGATCCCGCGCATCGAATATGGTGGTTCGTCGCAACTCAAGACGGAGGGCCACGCCGTGACCCTCGACGGCGGGTATTACCACCCTTCCTGGGGAGATATGCCCAAAGGTCAAAAACTGGCTGACCTGGCTGCACCAGAGACACTTGTCGATTTCTTCGCCGTCCTCGATGAAATGGTGCTGCCGTTTGCAGAAGACTACAGCGGGACGCTCAGGGGCTTCCTCTGGCGTTACGGTCGCGGTGGCGATTTTCCCGTGAGCTATTCCGACCGCAACATTGAAGCTTTCGCTGGCGAAGCCGGCATCTCCCAACTGACCCGCGAGCGTTTGCGGATGGATGACGAGCTTCAGGGAAAGTTCGAATCATGGTGGTACAAGCAGGCGAGGGAATTTTTCGTGGCTGTTTCGAAGCGGATCGATGAGTACAGCCGGACCTTCGGTACCGATATGAAGCTCTACGTTATGCATGGCGGTGACAATATGCCGTTTCCCTGGTATAAATCACGCGACCGCCTGAGGAATCCTTGGCCCGACCTTTCGAAGTTCCCCTATGAGAGTTACGACTGGGATGCAATCCATCTGGCCGGCGGCCTCGATAACATTGTCCTTATTGTCACGACAACACAGATCTACCTGAGCCGTCGAGGGGACTACTTTTCCAAGCATGATGGGCCGGATGGAATCGGAATGAGCAAATGGTACGATTATATCGAGAAGGGTCCATCGCGTTACTGCAAGAAGATCGTCAACTATACCGAACACCCTGGCCCCTTTGCGCTCGAAGAGTACGCAGTCACGATGGCAACTCACGATTTCTTCCTGGCAACTATGCATACGATGATGTATTTCGAAGAGGGATTTCCTGAATATTCTCGGCCCTTCTGGGCGGCATACAGGGCATTACCGGCGATAAAATCCCAGGTCGTTCCCATAGCTTCGGACAAGGGTATCGTCGTGCGGAGGTACGCGACGAAGTACGGGGACTATTACGGCATAATCAACCCGACGGCAGAGGCACGCACGTTCGATGTGGACTTCGGCACATATGCCGTGAGGGATCTCGTCAGCGATGAGCAGTTGCAGCCCTATAATGGAAAGATAAGGCTTACCATGGGGCCTATGTCGCTGAAAGCGTTTCTCGTCCCGGGACCTTAATCGGCGTCGCTAATTTTGTCCTTAACGTTATGGATTCCGGTAACAGAATAACATAGACAGAATTTTGAGGGTTTCATTCAGGTTAAACCACAGGAAGACCTTCGTCCGAACGATCCACCCGCGGTAAGGGAGGGCTTAAACAAATGTTAGACGAACACGAGAAATTGCAGCAGATCGTGCAGCTCTCGGTGGAGCTGGCCGAAATTAACGATCTGGATATCTTGCTTGAAAAGATATTGACACAGGCGAGGCAGTTTACGAACGCGGATGCCGGCTCCATTTATGTCAGAGATGGTGACAAACTGAATTTCAGCTATGCACAAAACGATACCCTGAGCAAGCGTTTGCCGGCGGGCAAGAAATTGATTTACACCACACTTTCCATGCCAATCAATAATCAAACAATCTCCGGGTATGTGGCCAATACCGGCGATTTTCTCAACATCCCTGATGTGTACCATTTGCCTTCTTCGACACCGTACCAATTCGGCAAACACTACGACGAAGTAGCCAAGTATCGCACAACAAGTATGCTGACCGTTCCTCTGAGAACCAGCAGAGGAAGCATTACAGGTGTGCTGCAGATTATCAACGCCAAGGATGATGGAAACGTTATTCCTTTCTCGAAGGAAGATGAGCGGTTTGTTGCCCATTTTGCCAGCAACGCTGCTGTGGCTTTAGAGCGAGCTCAGATGACCCGCGCTTTGATCCTTCGCATGATCAGTATGGCGGAGCTGCGCGACCCCAAGGAGACCGGTGCCCACGTCAACCGCGTCGCTTCATACTCTGTGGAAATATATGAGAATTGGGCCCGAGCCAAAGGTATCGGCGAGGACGAAATCGAGCGCAAGCGCGATGTGCTACGCATGGCGGCAATGCTGCACGACGTGGGCAAGGTGGCCATTTCCGATGTCATTTTGAAAAAGCCCGGACGCCTGGATCCGGAAGAGTACGATATAATGAAGCAGCATTCGCAACTGGGTGCCAGAT
>CAZTBA010000327.1:0-7197 GCA_964611725.1 uncultured bacterium | reverse complement strand
GGGATAAGAAGGTCAATAATCGAAGGAAGGTTCTCGGAATGGTCCGAGAAGTTCTTTGAAAGCTATGTCGATCTGAATGAGGACACTTACAAAAGATAGGAGGTGCCATTTTGTTTGTAGAAGAAGTTTACGCTATGGCTGCTAGTTCCGGAGGAGCCCAGGGAAGAGGGGGAGCGGCGGGACTTTTAGCCCTTGTCCCATGGCTTCTGATCTTTCTGATAATATATCTTCTGATAATTCGCCCTCAACAGAAAAAACAGAGGAAACATCAGGAGATGATAGATTCGCTCAAAAAGGGCGATAAGGTTGTCACTTCCGGTGGTATCCATGGAACTATAGCCGGTATAAACGAGAAAGAGGGGATAGTGGTTCTGAAGGTTGGTGATGATGTGAAGCTGGAGGTTTCAAAGCAGTCCATATCAAGATCGAAATCTTAAGGGAGAGGAAAGTTGGCCTTAATACCTGTAAGACTCTATGGAGATTCTGTCCTGAGGGAGAAGGCCAGACCGATAGAATCTCCTGAGATGTTGGATACAGATCTGGTCTACAATATGATAGAGACGATGTACAAAAGGGATGGCGTGGGCCTTGCCGCCCCTCAAATAGGAGTATCAATAAGACTTGCTGTCGTCGATATGTCTCTGGGAGAAGACTATAATCATGGCATTGTCCTGATAAATCCCGAGATATGCGATGCCGAAGGTGAGGCCGTTATCGAGGAAGGATGTCTCAGCGTTCCCGGGATAAGGGAAAATGTGACAAGGCCTAACAAGCTTAAGGTTAAATTTAAAGATCTCGCCTGGGAAGACAGGGAGATCGTATGTGAAGGTCTCCTCGCAAGGGTCATATCACACGAAGTGGATCACCTTAACGGCACATTCTTTGTAGACAGGATCAACCCTCTGAAGAGAAAGCTCCTCTCGGCTAAGCTTAAGGAAATAGCTGAAGGCTCATCGGATACCGAGTGAAAGGCTCGAATTGTGAGGACCCTGAAAATTGTATTCATGGGAACCCCAGAGTTTGCGGTCCCAAGCCTGCTGAAACTTGCTGAAAGCCCCCACAGCGTTATCTCTGTGGTAACAGCTCCAGATAAGCCAAGCGGCAGGGGACTTAGAATGTTGGCGACACCTGTCAAGAGAGCTGCTCTTGACCTTGGCATTCCGGTTATGACCCCTACAAAACTAAAAGCTCCCTCCTTCGTTGCTTCCCTACACTCCATGGAGCCTGACCTCATAATGGTTGTAGCATTCAGGATACTCCCGGCGGAGGTCTTCACTATTTCTCCTCTGGGAGCCATAAACCTTCATACATCTCTACTTCCCAAATACCGTGGCCCGGCACCTATCAATTGGGCCATAATAAATGGAGAAAAGGAAACGGGTGTCACCACTTTTTTTATAAACGAGGGTGTAGATACGGGCGATATGATACTACAACAGAGGGTTGAGATAGGGGAGGATGAAACCGCCGGTGAGCTACACGACAGGCTCATGAATATAGGTGCGGAGCTTCTCCTCGAAAGTGCTAACCTTGTGGCGCGGGGTGAAGCTATGCCTATTCCTCAACCTGATGAAACGCCCTCTGGCGCACCGAAGCTAAGCTGTGAGGACGGAATTATAGATTGGTCACAGCCCTCACAGAGGTTGAGAAATTTCATACGTGGCATGACCCCATACCCCGGGGCCTATACCTTTCTTAAAGGGAAAAGATTGAAGGTGTCACGAATCGAAATTTCAGGTTATAGGCCCGCTGACCTCCCCGGAGAGGTTACCGCTGTTTCTCCGAAGGATGGGATATATGTGAGCACAGGCGATGGAGTTGTGAAGGTCACCTGCCTCCAACCCGAGGGGAGAAGGATGATGACGGGAGCTGAGTTTGCAAGGGGCCACAGTATTTCACCTGGCGAAGTTTTGGAAGGAGAAAAAACATATCGGCACTAATAGTGGAAGTGGAGGGGATATGGGAAGGCTCTATGTTGGTGTGGATTTAGGAGGAACAAACATCGTATCCGGGGTGTTGGATGAGGATGGCAATGTGGTTTCAAGGGATAAACGGCCTACGATGCTTCAGCTTGGCAGGGACAGGTCCATATTGAGGCTGATCGATAGCATACGTGAGTCCATATCGAAAGCTGGGGTTAAAGTGGAGGAGCTTTCTGGCATAGGCATAGGTTCCCCCGGAACCCTGGATCCTTTCGCCGGAGTGATCATTGCTCCGGAAAACCTTCCTGACTGGCGAAACGTGCCGATTGTGGAGATTATTCAGAAGGAGTTCGATGTCCCAACGGTGCTCGATAATGATGCCAACGTGGTCGCTGTGGGTGAACAATGGAAAGGCGCGGGGAAGGGATTCGATAGTTTTCTCTGCGTTACCCTCGGTACGGGTGTGGGGGGAGGGGCTATATGTAACGGAAAACTTCTCACCGGATTTAACGGCAACGCTGCTGAAATAGGACACTTGACGGTCGATTACAAGGGACCCAGATGTAACTGTGGAAATTATGGATGTATGGAACTCTATGCCTCGGCTACAGCTATAGTCAGACGGGCGAAAGAAAAGATAAGATCCGAAAATCCTGATACCGTCCTTTCGGAATTTGATGGTTTCACGGCGGAGGATATCCACAAGGCTGCCAAAGGGGGAGACAGGTTCGCTGTGGAGATGTTCGAAGAGACAGGATTCTTCCTCGGCGTCGGACTTGTCAGCGCCATAAATGTACTTAACGTCGAGGTGATAGCTATCACGGGCGGGATGGCCAAGGCTGGCGACCTTATATTTGAGCCTGTCAGGGAAACCATCCTCGAAAGGGGGCTCCCTGGGGTAAAGGATAAGGTAAAGGTAATACCTGTTGAGCTTGGCGAAGATGCTGCCCTTATGGGTGCTGCTAAAATCTCAATAGATAGGTTATCTGCAAAATGAGATCAGTTCACATATGTGGGCTCATACTTGCTCTTTTTGCCGCCCCTTCGATTCCTTGCGCTGACGTGACTTCGGGGCACACCGATACGTTGAAAGTGATCGCCGATACACTGAAAGTAGTTGCTGATGACACAGCAAAAGTCCTCACGAAATCCCCGGCAGGCGCGATGCTCCGTTCAGCAGCGCTTCCCGGATGGGGACAGTTCTACAATGAGAAATATATTAAGGGAGCTCTTATCCTGAGTCTTGAATCGTTCTTCATGGCCGGCGCTCTTGTCGAACACAGGAATTTCGTGAGGGAAAATAGATCCTGGTCGAGTATACATAGGGAAAGGCGTAACGATTTTCTTATATGGTTGGTTGGCACTATATTGTTCAGTATGGCAGATGCTTACGTGGACGCTCATCTCTACAGGTTCGACGATGATTTCGAAAGGCTTAGAGAGTGAGTCCCAAATAAATAAGGTGATGGGATTTCCATATGACCGGATTTGAGAGAGCACTCAGAAATCTTGAACTCAGAGACACCGATAGAATTCCTTTCGTTGGCGGGTTTATATGCCATGAGCAATTCCTTACATCTGCAGTTGGAATAAGCAATTTCTGGGAAAATCCGGAAGGAACAGCTATCCAGGCTTACAGGGAAATACAGGCTGACATATTGCTTCAGTTTGTCATGCCCAAGCAGGTTGTGAATGAAACGGAAGGTGTAGTTGGCAGGCATACTAACTTCACGAAATCGGATCCAAACAGCAGGAGATTTAGCTCGCCCGAAGATGTTGCCGAACATATCAGTGGTATGACGGATATCGATGAGTTGCGCGGAAAGTTCGATTTTCAGAAGGCCTACGACGACTATGTCTCCATCGTGGAAAAGATGCAGGACAAACTTGGATACGATATGCTGTGGATACCTGGACATGTGGCTGGATCATGCCGCTTTATGTATTACTGTGACTTTGGATATGATAACTTCTTCTCGGCCGTACTTCTGTATAAGGATCTTGTTGGAAAGCTTATGAGGCACTCTGCGGAACAGGGCAGACTCAAAAACGAAGCCATAGCAGGAGCGATAGTTGAAAAGAATCTTCCTCCTTATATCTATATGGGCGAAGATATCTGTGACAACAGGGGACCTATGATTTCACCGGAGCTTCTGGACGAGATATATTTCCCTAACCTGAGATATGCCATAGAGCCTCTCAAAAGGAACAACATAAAGATCATCTGGCACTGTGATGGAAACATAGATCCTATATTAGATAGTCTCATCGAGTCGGGGATAGATGGCTTCCAGGGGTTCCAGGAGGAATCCGGCGTCAGCCTCTATAGGCTTTCCAGGTTGAAGACGAAATCGAGTGAAAAACCTATACTTTGGGGAAGCATATCGGTGACCACAACCCTACCTTTCGGCACACCGGATGATGTAAGAAAAGACGTAATCAGGTGCGTACGTGAGGCTGACGATGGATCGGGTTTTTCCCTTGCCCCATCGAGTTCTGTTGGCCCGGAAGTGCCTGTCGAAAACATATTTGCCATGTGTGAGGTAGAGCTGAGGGAAAGGAGAAGATAGTGTGAGACATAAACTTGGCAGACATTGTGAATGACGCAAAGGCTATATCTGAACGCGAATTGTACTGGATATCGGTAAGGGCAGAAAGGCTTTTGAAAGTTAGAGGCGATTTTTGGAGGATGGAATCGCTCAGCGGTTTGATCTTATAACCACATGCTTGGGAGGCACCCATGAAAACTATGGTTTCTGTTCTGTTGGCGCTCCTCTTTATCCCCGTAGTTTACGCCCAGGAAGAGGAATTTCCTCCCCCGCTTGAAACTGACAGGACATCTTTCTCCGCAGGGATCGGTATGGTAACTGTCGATGGGGAGCAATGGCAGAGGATAAGTTTCCGCCCGGATATTCCCATATGGAGGTTTGGGGTGGCGCTCGATATCGAGCTCTTCATAGATTCGAAGGGGAACTTCAGCAAGAAAGGCTGGGATTTCAGCAGCGGGAAAAGAGCCTTCGACAGCATTGCCAGAAAAATCTATTACGTAAGGTTCGGTAGACCTGGTGAGAATACATATGTCAAAGTCGGGGCTTTGGATTACGTGACCATAGGATACGGTCTTATAATGGATGGATACCGTAATACCATCTTTTATCCTGGCGTTAAGAAGACAGGTCTCTTTCTCGACCTACGGAATCTTTCATCCTTGGGCATCGGCGTACAGGGGTTCGTGAATAATTTCAGCGACTTCAGCTATAAAGGCGCTGTGGTTGGTGGGAGACTGTCCTTTAAACCGATAAGCAGCTTGGGTGTCCCGGTCCTGGGAGATCTGGAACTCGGGGCAAGCTCAGTATACGATATGAACCAGCTTGCCGGAATAGATTCGGTCCTTACCGAAATAAAGCTCAGTCCCGAACAGGTCGATTCTCTGAGAAAGTGGGGGATTCCCATAAACGATGAGGGGATAATCGTCAAGAAAGAACCCTTCGATGCGGATTCAACGGATGCCTTTGGCGTTTACGGGTTCGATGTGGCCATACCTGTAGTAAGAAAGCAGGGCTTAGGGATTACCCTTTACGGACAGTATGCACGCAACGTAAACGACGATGTCGGAACTGATGCTGAAGGTTACGGTATCGCAGCACCCGGTATTATGGCAAGTATAGGCCCTGTAACGGCCAGGCTGGAATACAGGCAGCTCAGGGATAAGTTTGAAGCAAACTATTTCGATGAAATCTATGAGCTGGAAAGATCTAATCAGGACCCTGAGACCAGAAAGCTGTTCACTAAAGCCGATTCTCTGAGGGATGTATCGGTCAACGGGATATTTGGAAATTTGGGAGCTAATCTGCTTGATATGGTGAAAGCTGAGGTGGTCTACCAGGACCTGAAGGGTGGGGATGATAAGGACAGAAGGCTCTATGCCAGGGCTTACCTGGCAAGGAATCTGCTCAACAATATACCGAAGCTTGAAGGCCTTATGTTCTATTACGGAAAGAACAGGATAGGAACCGCTTTACTCAAAGAGAAAGATACGGTGGCAAAATTTGAGAAAGACAGCTTCTTTGAGCCCACCCTTTATACGATCTATGGTTATAAAATAGGGTTTTCCCTCACTGGTGGGGTTGTGCTTGTTTGGAATGTTGGATATAGCTACACAAATGATGAAGAGGGCTATCTGAAGAAAGAGAGAAATTTTCACATAGAAACTATGATTCGATTCTGATAGTGGACATTTCAAAACCTTTGAGGGAGTTAGCTTTATCCCTTGCTGATTTTATATATCCCCCGCATTGCCTTATCTGCGGTGCTCTTGTTAACCAGGGGAACACGTCCGTATGTGAAAAGTGTTGGGGTGAACTGGAACCGATAGAAGGTCCACACTGCAGGAGATGTGGCAATCCCCTTGGTATCATGTCCCACGGCTGTTTTAACTGCTCCGAAAGGGATCAGCTCTATCTCAGAGCGAGGGTGCTTTTCCCGTTTTCAAGCAGAGTCCAGGAAATCATCCACCTTTTCAAATATAGGGGAAAAAGGAACATCGGGAGGAGACTTGGAATTATGCTCTCCAAGCTCCTCCTCTCCGAGCCCTGGATAAGTGATATAGATATCATATGTTCTATCCCTTTACACCCCTCAAGGGAAAAGGATCGTGGTTATAACCAGAGTACTATACTGTCCGAATCGATTTCTTCAGAGGCCGCTATCCCACTTGGGATCGGATTTCTTTCAAGGGTAAGAAACACAGATTCACAAACAGGTTTAAGCTTTGCGGAAAGGGTGGATAACGTCTTCGGCGTGTTCCGTGTAAAGGATCAGTGTGAAGTCAAGGGCAAAGATGTGCTCCTTGTCGACGATGTTCTGACTACAGGCGCTACTGTGAATTCCTGCAGCAATGCCCTTCTCAACTCAGGTGCAAACTCAGTTTCAGTTGCGGTAGTGGCCAGCCCTTTCAGAACACCGGAAACTGACCGTTCCATATAGCCCCCCAATTACATCATGGAGACACGGCGTATTGCGTTTCTCCCAATTAATTCTTGACTTGAGACATAAAAGATATATAATTTCGCAACAAAGGAAGCAATATAGGAGGAATAGATGGGGCCCAAAAGTGAAATCAAGGTGAGACTGGGTGATAGAAGTTATGATATAGTTATAGGACATGGTATATTGAATGAGATCGGAGCTTACGCCACGTCCCTGTCCCTTGGCAAAAACCCATTTATTATAACTGACTCAAATGTTGAAAAACTTTATGCAGATAGAGTTAGGA
>CAZTBA010000326.1:0-7200 GCA_964611725.1 uncultured bacterium | reverse complement strand
CTGAAGCCACCATAATAGCTAAGGGAAGGGGGGCGGAAATTATATCGGAGATCAGGAACTGGCCATCCATAGAGACTCGCTCGGGTGACACCGTACTGAGAAGGCCGGATATCCTTGAGCTTTAAGGGGGGATTTCGATGATTCTACGCTGGATTTCTTTTCTGGTTTTTCTACTGGTCCTCATAGCCTCCACATCTGTTAGCGGGTGGGCATCCCAAAATATGGCCGTTTTCCCTTTCGAGGATAGGTCGGGATTTAAAGGGAATTGGGATCTTAGCAAGAATATTGCAGTTCTCCTGGCGGGTAAACTTTCCGAAAATCCGTTCTATATCGTAGTTCCATACGACAGTATAGAGGCTTCTATTTCCGGAGCTTCGAAGAAGCTCGATGGGAACGATCTTGTCACCCTTGGGGCTTCCCTCGGAGCAGACTATGTCATTTCAGGCAAAGTCAACGATTTTAATGTAAGCCGTTTCTCCGCAGGATTGCCGATGCTGGGCGGCTACATGTCATACCAGGGTAAGGTCGAGCTCGAGATCCATCTTCTCAGGGTAATAGACAAGGCCGATATCGGCGTTATCGGTGGAAACGGGCAGATAAACGACCGAGACCTCGGGGTGACGCTTCTTGGAAAACCCAGAGAAAAAGACGTTCAATTCTACGGACTTGATGAGATCCCTTTTGGCTCCAAAGAGTTTGAGAGGACGATAATAGGTAGAGCCACCCTTCAAGCTGTCGATGAACTCAAGGAGAAAATCACCGATGCAGTGAAACCTCCTTCCCTCCCGAAGGGAATCGTTGGAATGGTGGTCTCCGTATCGGACGATCGCAGTAGCGTCTACCTTAACCTCGGATCCGATGACGGAGTTAAGATGGGAGATAAGTTCATCGTTTATTCCCAGGGTGAGACGCTTTTGGACCCTGTTACAGGTGAATCTCTGGGGAAATTAGAACTGAAGGCAGGAGTTGTCCAGATAACGGTTGTGAATGCCGCACACCTGTCCAAGGCGAAGATAATCGGAACCGGTGAGGCCCCTATGGAGCGTGGGAGCATAGCTCGCCCTGAAGGTATGTAGGCAAGAAATGTAAGGATTATGTTTTCCTTTATAGCTGAGGAGGTTTTCAAGTTGCCATCATGTAGATATCTAAAGTCCAAACTTCTTCTATCCCTTACGGCTCTTCTGTGGATCGCTTTCCCATGTCTCATATTCTCTGAGGATAACTCGTTGAAGACCAAGGATCTGAAGGTTTCTGAAACAGTCGTGGCAGATAGCGATTCATCCAGGCTTTCTTGGCCGAAGGCCGATAGCACCGGCATTTCCGGAAAGCTTCTTATAAAGACTGAAGTTAAGGAAAGCACCTGGGCCAAGCTTAAGGAGCTTTTCAGATAGTAAAATTTTGGCTATCCTTATCTTATTTCTATATCTTCTGTTTAAGGAGAGAGTTAAATGCCTATAGTGAAGAAGTCTACATTTACTCAAAAGGCACCTGCCCCGGTTGGCCCTTACAGCCAGGCCATATCTGTTACTGCTGAAGAGCTCATATTTGTCTCCGGTCAGATTCCATTGGATCCGAAAAGCGGAAAGCTTGTGAAAGGCGATATAAAACTCCAGGCCCAGCAGGTCCTCGAAAACATCAAAGCCGTCCTTGAGGCTGCAGGATCAAACCTTGATAGTGTCGTCAAGACAACGATATTCCTTAAAGATATAGAAGATTTTCCCGCCGTTAATGAAATCTATAAATCCTATTTCGTAAACTCCCCGCCGGCAAGATCTACTGTGGAAGTTTCAGGCCTTCCCAAGGATGTCGGCATAGAGATAGAGTGTATTGCAGCTTCCGCATAACCTGTGATCATCCCTGAAGAATAGTTTCCATAGAAAAGTCTTGACAAAGCTCTTCTCTGTTTTTATAATCTCCGAGAGTTCAGGTACTGGTTTCCCCCAACCTTTTGATATGGTTAAAGGAGGTCGATAATGGGCCAAAGTATTAGAGGTTCCCTTAGCATTCTTCTGTCCATCAGCCTTGTCCTTGTGAGCTTCTCAATGATTACCGCCCAGATGACACAGGATGCCTGCTCCCGTGCCAAGATGGATGCAAAGTCCGATGTTAGCGGGACAATGTGGATGTTGGGTGGATGCCTTTTTGGGCTTATAGGTGTTGGGGCTGCTTATGTTGTAGAATCTAACCCTCCAACAAGCCGTCTTGTCGGGAAACCAAGCGAATATGTTGCCTACTACACGGACTGCTACAGGGATGAGGCAAAGCGCATAAAGACGAAGAGCGCCTGGGGTGGATGCATAGCCGGTACCGTGCTCTCAATTGGCATTTACAGTCTCGCAGGGACTCTCGAAGATGCTTCTAACTTAAAATGAGGTCCTTTTAAAGAGGGAGATCCTTTTTAAGCTTGTCCTGGAAGTACCTGGATAGGTTTCGTATATATTTTGTCCAATGCTTTCCCATCATCTTTTTTGCATCTGTCTTCGAAGACATGAAAGTTTTCTCGTATTTGCTCTGATGGGGTTTATAATCCTGCTTAGTAAACTCCCCACCGGCAAGGTTCACTGTGGAAGTTTCAGGCTTCCCCAAGGATGTCGGCATAGAGGTAGAGTGTATTGCAGTTTCCGCATAACCTGTGATCATCCCTGAAGAATAGTTTCCCATAGAAAAGTCTTGACAAAGCTCTTCTCTGTTTTTATAATCCCCGAGAGTTCAGGTACTGATTCCTTTCAACCTTTTAATATAGGGAAAGGAGGTCGATAATGAGCCAAAGCGTTAAAGGTTGCCTTAGCATTCTTCTGTCCATCAGTATTGTCCTTGCGAGCTTCTCAATGATTACCGCCCAGATGACACAGGATGCCTGCTCCCGTGCTAAGATGGATGCAAAGTCCGATGTTAACGGGACAATGTGGGCGCTGGGAGGGTGTCTTTTCGGCCTTCTGGGTGTTGGAGCTGCTTATGTTATAGAATCTAATCCTCCAACAAGCCGCCTTGTCGGGAAACCGAGCGAATATGTTGCCTACTACACGGACTGCTACAGGGATGAGGCAAAGCGTGTAAAGACGAAGAACGCCTGGTACGGGTGTATAATCGGAACTGCGCTTGCAGTTGCAGTTCAAGTGGCTATAGCTGCTTCACAATCTGAGTAATAGTAGGAGTCCGATCTCAAGGAGAAATCCTTCTTTAGGCTTTGTCTCGGAAAGAATTGGAATGAGATTTTTATACATTCTGTCTATCGCCCTTCTACTGTCTTCTCCGTGTCTGCCCTTGAGGGCCCGGGAGGGGTTTCAACTTTCCCCGGGCCTTTCGTCTTTCCTGAGCACAACTGAGGAGGACAGTGGCGGGGTTGTTGAAATACCTTTCAGGACGCTCTCCGGAACCCTCCACAGGGAACTCGTTGATAGAGGTATTTCTGAGGTCATCTGGGGGGAATTCTACTACGCCTTTCCCGATTATTTTTACCTCCATGTGAAACACCCCGTCAACCAGATAGTCTCCTTCCGGAAAGGATCTATGGTTATATTCTATCCGGACGAGAGAAAGGCTTTCGAGATGAAATCGGATAGGCATCTTTCACTTCCTTTCGTACAGGCCTTCCAGGTCCTGAGCAGTGACCTCGGGCTCTCGAAGTTAGGATATGAACTTATCGCAAAGGAAGATAAAGCGGATACCCTCGTGACTCGCTGGGTTCCGAAAGGGAAAAAACCGGTTGGGGGAGTTGTTATAAAGAAAGTTAAGGGGATGATTCTTTCCCTAACCGTTTTGAACAGAGATGGGGAAAAGGTTGCCGAGACCTTCTATAACGATTATTCGCGGTATGGCAGTGTTGATATTCCAAAGACAATAATTTCTCTGAGCCACGCCCAAGGTGACACCCTGAGGGAGACGATAACCTACGGAGATGTTAAGCTGAACCTCGAGCTGCCCGAGGATATAGCGGATTTCAGGCTTCCTGAGGGTGTCAAAGCCGAAGTTATAGAGTGGAAATAATTCGGTTTTGGAGTTTATCGTGCGGACTTCATATGTGATTTTGATTTTCCTGATTCTGGCGTTCTGCGCCTCCGATGTTTCAGCCGGGCAGTGGATGGATGAAGAGGGGCCTGATACTAAATCGAGCCAAGCCCCGGCTTACACTGAGGTTCGCAGGGATTTTTCCTCTGGGATATTCCTCAGGGTCCTCGTAAGGTTTTACCAGTTGGTTATCTCCCCTCAGGACATACCAGCCTGTAGGTTTAATCCGACCTGCTCCGAATTCAGTGCACTCTCCACAGGGAGATATGGCCCGATCCGCGGAACCATTATGACCTTCGACCGCCTTCAGAGATGCCACCCTTTCATAAGAAAGGGAGATTATCCCTTTTCGGATGATATGATACATTTTTATGATCCCCCTGAAAGGCATCTCCTCTGGAAAAGAGAACATGAAACTTATTGCTATCATTTCGGAGATGACAAGTCTCAGGGTGCAGCTCCAGCAGACTAAATCCTCAGTTGTTTCCATTGTACCTGCGGTAGCTTTGGCATTTGCCGTCTTGGCCCCTGTTTCGGCGGAGTGTTTCGAAGCTGGTAAGGAAATAATAGCCTTTGCGGATTTCCTCTACGATAGTGGAGACTACCTCCGGGCTGCGACTGAGTACAAAAGGTATATCTTCCTGTTTCCTGAGGGGAAAGATGTCGAAAGGGCAGGTTTCCGCACGGGACTCTCCTATCAGAGGTCCGGAAACCCAAGGTCTGCAATTGTCGAGTTCAACAGGCTCATCCGGACCTTTCCGGAGAGTAGATCGCTGTGCGCTGTGAAGTTCGAAATCGGCAGGACCTATTTCCTCTCTGGGGATTACGAAAGTGCGGGGAATTGGTTCGGCTCACTTTCCGATCCGGCCATTTCCCGTGACGCGAGATATGGCCTCGGATGGTCCTTATTCGAGATGGGGAGATGGACCGAGGCCTCGGATGCCTTCTCCGGCGTATCCCCGGAGATGTCCGAGTGGGCTGCAGAGGGTACGAACCTTCCTCGGAAGTCGCCGATCCTGTCGGCGACCCTTTCGGTGCTCGTACCGGGGGGCGGTCAGGTCTACTGCGGAAGGCTCGGAGATGGCTTCTATTCCTTATTTCTCTCCGGAGGCTTCAGCTTGGCCTCCTTGCTCTCAATCAGAGATGGAAACCGGGAGAGGGGGTATCTCCTCGGTGTTGCAGCTCTGGGATTCTATGCCGGCAACATATACGGAGCTGCTCTGGCTGCCATAGATTTCAATACAGGAAAGATCAGCGGTTATATCCGGGCCATCAGCGAAAGGGCAAGATCGATGGGTCTGCACCTGTCAACATGGGAGCCGAAATGCCTGCAGGGAACCGCAAAGTAGGTTCAAAATATATCTCCCTTGTAATAGTTTTAATTGCTTCCCTCGCCCCGCCAGAATTTCTCTATGGGGGCCAACGTGAGCCTCCTGAATTCCCGGGATTCGAGCTGCTTATGTCTCAGGAGAGTTTCAGATTTGCTGAGCAGCTCAGGGTCGAGAAAAGCTATGCTGATGCTATAACTGAATATAGAAGGTTTATATTTTTTAACTCTGGTTCGCCGCTTGCGAGACAGGCGCTTTTCAACATAGGTGATTCCTATTTCAGAGCGGGAATGTTCGAAGACGCTTTAGAGGTATTCAGCGGAGTATCACTTTTCGGACCGGACGATCTCAGGTTCCGATCCCGCATTATGATGGCGAGGTGCCATATGGCGGAAGGGGACTTCATCTCTGCTGAGCTTGAGCTTGACTCCGCCGGAAAGATCGCGCGAATTGAGGATGAACCTGCACACCTCCCTTACTGGAGAGGATGGGTCAGCCTAAAACGCCACGATTGGGATGGGGCGGAACTCAATTTCATGAAGGCATCGCCACTTTTCAGAGACCCTGTGGCGGCTGGGAAAGCGAGGGACCTTGCCCTGGCTGCGGCTTCCGGAGGCGAACTCCCTCTGAAATCGGAAGCACTGGCATTTTGGCTTTCCACATTTGTCCCCGGGCTTGGCCAGATCTACTCGGGGAATATAGGTATAGGGATTACTTCGTTCATCACCAATCTCGTGCTTGGCTATTATTCGATAAGATCGTTTTCTGAGGGTAGAAAGATCGAGGGATTCTCATTCCTTTTTCTCCTCTGGCAGAGGTATTACATTGGGAACCGCTACCGTGCAGTCCAATATGCTAAAGCCTACAACGATTCCTTGAGATCGAGCTATCTTTCCAGAATTGAAAGGGAATTTCCGGAAGAGGTCAATATAGACCAGTGAGATACCTGTTGGTTCCCCCAAACTGGTCCGTTTCCTCCACCCGGTCCTCCCGGCCCTTAGATGGGATGGGATAAAGGGACGATCGAAACAGACCGTCTCCTTCTCTACCTCTTCTTTCTGTTGACTTGGCGGGCCAAATGACTTATACTTATTCGTAATTTTTGAAGTGATCCAAGTAGCGATATCAAATTCCGGGAACAGGATTTTTTGAAAACCTTAGGTGATAATTATGGTAGTTAGAATCTTAGTTTTAGCAATAGTTTCTATATACGCCTCGGGTTGTGCCAAAGTGATACATGTTACAGGTACCGCCGATCCCGTTCAGACGGTTTCTGAAACGAAATGGACCTATAACGAGGAGGCTGTTGAGCACTTTATCTCTGCCAGTATCTTCGAAATTTTGGGCCACAATTACGCCGCGATCGTTGAGCTTCAGGAAGCCTTGTCGAACGATTCTACCTCAGGCGGCATATACCTTGCACTTGCCAGGAATTACCTCAAGCTTGGCAAGAGTGATCAGGCCGTAAAGTTTGCACGTAAAGCCGTCGAAATCGACCCTGAATTCATAGATGGTCACCGTTTCCTCGTCAGTCTTTACTCAAAGTTTGGAACCATTGAGCAGGTCATAGGGGAGGTCGAGTCAGTATTACGACTCAATCCGAGTGATAAGAGATCAGCTTTTTCTCTAATTGATCTTTACCTTATGTCAGGAAAGAAGTCGAGGGCGCTTGTCCTTATCAATGATCTCCGAAGAATTATGCCTGAGTCTTATGATCTCGACCTGAAGGCCGCCTCCGTATATTTGGCTTTGGGTGATTCGTGCAAGGCTGATTCCCTTTACAGGAGGGTCCTTTCCAGCAGCCCGGGCTCTGAAGAGGCATCCATAGGTCTCGGGAGATTCCTCCAGTCGAGGGGGGCGATTG
>CAZTBA010000325.1:0-7215 GCA_964611725.1 uncultured bacterium | reverse complement strand
CCTCTCCTCTATCTCAAAATTTCCGGCGAGGAGCTTTCCGAGGCCAATCTCAAGTTCATCGAGGCCAATCTCGGCCAGAAATCCGAGCTTTCCGAGGTTCAAACCGAGCACTGGAACCCCGAAGGGACCAGCGATCCTCGCAGCCTTAAGTATTGTACCATCCCCTCCGAATGAAACTATAATATCCGCCCATTTTGCGAGCTCAGAATTCCCCAGGAATTCCCTTCCCGGCCTATTACATATACCCTTAAGCTCCTCGGAGATAGACCATGCCAAGCCCTTCTCCTCCGCCATTGCGAGGAACTTCTCCAGGGCAAGTTTCAGACCTGCCTTATGTGGATTCCCGATTATCCCTATATTCTTCGAATTTATTTTCAGAGCCTACCTCCCTACTTTAAAAAGGAAAGTATGGATCTCAATATGCCCTCACGATCGAGCCCGATCTCACTGAGAAGTATATCTCTATTTCCATGTTCTATGAAACAATCCGGAATACCAAGGCGTTTGATCTGTACATCTATGCCATTGTCCTCAAAGAATTCCGCCACGGCGCTCCCAAATCCCCCCATGAGAGCATTTTCTTCCACAGTAACCACCTTACCGCGCAGTGTCCCAAGGAAATCACCATCGAGAGGTTTCACAAATCTCATATTGACGACTGAAGCTGATATACCTTCCTTTGAGAGCATATCCGCAGCTTCAACTGAGGGCCAGACCATCGATCCCACTGCCAGTATGGTTACATGGCCGCCTTCTCTCAATACCTCACATTTCCCATACGCGATTTCGAGATATTTATTGGAAGTTATACATCCCCTGCAGCTTCCCCGGGGATATCTGATGGCTACGGGACCCTGGCTGTAATCCACAGCGGATTTCAGCATAGATCGGAGTTCATCTTCATCTTTCGGGGCCATAACGGTCATATTCGGGATCTGCCTGAGGTATGAGAGATCGAATACTCCGTGATGAGTCGAGCCGTCCTCACCGACAAGGCCGCCCCTATCGACAGCAAAGATGATCGGAAGGTTTTGGAGGGCAACGTCATGGATTATGTTGTCAAATGCCCTCTGGAGAAACGTAGAATATACAGACACGACTGGTTTTGCCCCCTCAACTGCCATTCCCGCCGCAAAGGTGACGGCATGTCCTTCAGCAATTCCGACATCGTAAAACCTATCCGGGAAAGTTTCGCTGAAGCGCCTAAGTCCTGTGCCATCACACATTGCTGCGGTTATGGCAACGATATCCTTTCTTTCTTCAGCTATGTCTACGAGTGTCTCCCCGAAAATCTCAGAAAAGGAAAGGTCTTTTCCCGTATCTGTAGAGACTCCGGTCAGTTTTTCAAATCTCCCCAGGCCATGGAATTTTCTGGCATCCATCTCAGCGAATTGATATCCCTTTCCTTTTGTGGTATAGATGTGGATAAGGATAGGTCCTCTAAGCTTTTTTATCTGTCTGAAGACGTTTATAAGGTTGGAATAGCTGTGTCCATCGATCGGACCGAAGTAGCGGAACCCCAATTTTTCGAAGAAAATTCCTGGAGCGATAAGCGATTTTAGCAATTTATCAAGCTCGCTTATCGCTTCCCTTATCCTTCTTCCACCGAACCTGTGGAACTTACCCATAAGGTTCCAGACATCATTTTTGATTCTGTTGTAGGTTTCGCCCGTTATCACATCGGTGAAATACCTTGACATCGCCCCAACATTCGGCGATATAGACATTTCGTTGTCGTTCAGGACAACTATTATATCCTTCTTGAGAGAGCCTGCATTATTTATCCCTTCGAAGGAGAGCCCACCGGTCATAGCCCCGTCTCCTATAACAGCTATAACCTTGTAGTCCTCCCCAGCCATATCTCTGGCACAAGCTACGCCGAGGGCTGCAGATATGGAAGTACTGGCATGTCCGGCCCCGAATACATCGTAAGGGCTTTCGTCCCTTTTACAGAAACCACTTATCCCTTTGTATTGTCTAAGAGTCTCGAAGCTCTCCCGCCTTCCAGTTATAAGCTTGTGGGCATAGGCCTGGTGGCCGACATCCCATATTATCTTATCCCTTGGTGTATCAAATACATAATGGAGGGCGATCGTAAGCTCAACAACTCCGAGGCCAGGAGCAAGGTGTCCGCCTTTTCTGGACACAACATCTATTATTCTATTCCTTATCTGCTCGGCGAGCTGGACAAGTTGGGGTATATCGAGCTTTCGAAGGTGCTCGGGTAAATCTATAGAGTCGAGGAGGTCCGTCTTTTCCCCGTTGAGATTCTTCCTTGTAACGGGCTCTGGGACAGGTGTTGTTGTCTTCATCTCAGAGGTTCCTCCTCACTATGTATTCGGACAGTGTAAGGAGGAGTTCCCTGTAGTCAGAGCCCGGAAGCCTGTCCAGACATGAAGCTGCCTCTCTGGTATATTTTTCGGCAAGCCTCCTGGTTTCCTCGACCCCTCCGAGTTTTTCGAGCATCATGTTCACTTCCAGGAGATCGGATTCCGAGGCATCTTGGTTCCCGAGAATTGAAAGGAGATATTTTCTCTCCCCCTCAGTAGCATTTTTGAGGGCAAAGTAGAGCACAAGTGTCTTTTTCCCTTCCCTAATATCCGAACCTACAGGCTTCCCAAGCTTCTCCTCGTCACCTATAACGCCTAATATATCATCCTGCATTTGGAATGCCACCCCACACTTCCCAGCGAAGCATGAGAGTGCCCTCAACAGATCGTTCTCCAGATCGGGAGCACCGATTCCTATAACTGCTCCTGCCATCCCGCAAAATTCGTAGAGCACGCCCGTTTTCTTCCACATCATATCAATTATATCCTCCTCACAGAGGGAATCGACCGGGCGCCCTGAGTATTGCACGTCCAGAAGCTCCCCTTCGAGAAGCGTGCTCAGCACCCTTGAGTTCAGTTCCTTCAGAAGATATACGGAAACCGCTGGGTCTACACCTGAGAGATCCGCAAAGAGGGTGTTTGACCAGCCATGTTGCATATCCCCCGCAAGTATCGCCACACTCACCCCATAGTGTTCCGCTTCCTCTTCCGTAAATCCGAACTCGTTGTAGGCCCTGTCCCGGAACTCGACATGGACAGTCGGCATACCCCTCCTCTTGTGATCCCTGTCAATTATATCATCATGCACCAGGGTCCATGTATGAAAAAGCTCAACACCGGCGGATGCGGGAAGTGCTTTTTCTTCATCCTCTCCGACAGCTCCACATGAGAAAAGGAGAAGAGCCGGCCTCAGTCCCTTACCCCCCGAGCTAAGGTAGCTGTAAACTGAATCCCTTATATGTTCCTCCGGAAAAAGGACAGCATATCTCTCGGAAAAAAGCATATCCTTTACGGCTTTGGACCTCAAGGATATCTCCTCAAGAAGGCGTTTTTCCCTCCGTTTATAATCCGAGCTAATAGGAAGCCTCCCTCGTTTCGATCTCAAGCTTATTTTTGAAATTCATCTCCGGATGACGTCTCGAATACCTCATCGAGAAGCTGGAGACGAAAAGTCCCATCGCTTTCCTGAACAAGCTTCTGTACCCTTTTTCTGGCAGTGGAAAGGATTTTTTCACACTCCTTAGATATGCCTATCCCTTCTTCAAAGAGGTCGAGCGATTCCTCAAGCGAGATATCGTTTGTCTCAAGTTTCGAGACTATTTCCTCAAGTCTCTTAAGAAGTTCTTCAAAACTCTTCTCTCCCATATGGGATACCCCCCTGAGATCTATTCAGTGCTTTCAACCTGGCAGATAGCACTTCCATCAAGGAAACGCAATTTGACCTTGTCGCTCACGGAGATTTCGTCACTTTTTCTTACAACCCTGCCCTCTGGAAGTCTGTAGCATATGCTAAAACCACGGTTGAAAGGTGCCGATGGGTCAAGCGCGACGAGCCTGCCATGGGTAGCGCCGAATAGCCTCGACCTGTCCAAAATGGCCCTGTCAAATCCCCTGACCATACGGCCTTCGAGTTCATCTATCCTCTGCCAGCGATCTTCGAGCCTTTCGCTGATCCTGCGGAAAACGTAGCTTGAACTCAGCTCTTCTCTTTTTCTTTCAGACATATCCAGGCGCGAGACAACAGCAGATCTCGCTCTGATCAGAAGGGAGGAGATCTCTCCGACAAGCTCCTTCCTGTCCCTGACGGCTACCTCTGCAGCAGCCGAGGGAGTTGGAGCCCTGTGATCCGCCACAAAATCAGCTATTGTGAAATCTATCTCATGTCCGACAGCCGATATAACCGGTATTTCGGACCTTGATATGGCCCTTGCCACCCTCTCCTCATTGAAAGCCCAGAGGTCCTCTATGGAGCCACCTCCCCTTCCCACAATTATAAGGTCTACTCCACCGTATTCGTTGAGCTTATCCATACCAGTAGCTATATCCTCCGCCGCCCCCTCGCCTTGAACTCTCGCTGGCCAGAGCACCACTTCAACAGCAGGCGCCCTCCTGCCGATTACCTTAATTATATCTCTGATAGCAGCTCCTGTAGGGGAGGTGACAACACCGATCCTGCGGGGGAATTCCGGCATCGGTTTCTTCCTGGATTCATCGAAGAGCCCCTCGGATGCCAGTTTCCTCTTCAATTTCTCAAAGGCAAGCTGTAATTCACCTATGCCGGCGGGCTGGAGTTGCTGTGCGACAAGCTGGTATATCCCCCCCCTCTCATAGACTGAGACGACCCCATGAGCAAAGACTTTCATACCGTCCGTGGGAGTAAATCTCAGTTTGGAGGCGGTCCATTTCCACATTACACATCTTAACTGTGCCAGCTCATCCTTAAGGGTGAAGTATCTATGGCCAGAAGAGTGGTGGGTATAGTTGGATATTTCCCCCTGTACCCAGACAGGGGGAAATATCTCCTCAATAACGGATTTTATCTCCTTCGTTATCGCAGATACGGTGTAGGGCTGTGAAGGCGACAGATACAGGTTTTCACTCTCCATCTCCGTCATCCGTGTTCTCCTGGATCGGAATCTGAAGTCTTTTTATCCAATTTGCTTTTCCTGTATTTTCATCGACATTTAAAACTGCGCCACAGAACCTTATATCATTCCTCGCGGGGGTAAACCTCATGGGAAGCTGGGTCAAGAATCCTTCTATAGCCCTGTCCTTGTCCACTCCAATAACCGAGTCATATGGCCCCGTCATTCCTGTATCAGTTATATAGGCTGTTCCTGCTGGAAGAACCCTCTCATCCGAAGTTTGTATATGCGTGTGGGTCCCGATAACGGCGCTTACCTTACCATCGAGATACCATCCCATAGCGATCTTTTCGGAAGTAGCCTCGGCATGAAAATCCACGATAATAACCTTTGTCTTTTCGGAAAGTTCCTCAACTATGCTGAGTCCAACCCTGAATGGGCAGTCTATGCTCCTTATATAGGTCCTCCCCTGTAAGTTGATCACTCCTACTTTGAGGCCTTCCTTTACGCCAAATATGCTATAACCGAAGCCGGGCGTCCCGGGGGGGTAATTGGCCGGTCTGAGGATTTTATAGGTCTCGTTAAGGTAGTCGAGGATCTCTTTTCTGGCCCAAATATGGTTACCACTTGTTATCACATTCACTCCGTAGGAGTGAATCTTATCTGCTATATTCCTGGTTATTCCCTTACCACCTGCGGAATTCTCACCGTTAGCTATGCAAAAGTCAACTTTGAACTCTGAGCAGAGCTCAGATACAAGCTTCGATGAAGCCCTTCTACCAGCCTTACCAAATATGTCGCCCACAAAGAGTATGTTCAAATTCCTTCCCTTCCTTAACACTACTTGGCATATTGTATTGACCTCATCTCCCTTATAACCGTTACTTTGATTTGGCCTGGATACTCCAGATCCGCTTCGATCCTCTTAGCCAGGCTCGAAGCGAGTTGGTCAGCTTGAGCATCATCAACCGAATCACAGTTGACAACAACCCTGACTTCTCTTCCAGCTTGGATAGCGTAGGCTTTCTCAACCCCGGGGAAGGAATCGGCCAGTTCCTCGAGCTGTTCGAGCCGTTTTATGTAGCTCTCGAGGGTCTCTCTCCTTGCACCGGGCCTCGCCCCAGAGATAGCGTCGGCCGCGGATACGAGGACAGTCAGGGGAGAGGTGGGCTCTATGTCGCCATGATGACCAACGATAATGTTCTGCATAACTTCGGACTCGCCGTATTTTTTCAAGAGATCGAACCCTGCCTGTGTATGCGATCCACCGACCTCGTGGTCCACCGCTTTGCCGATGTCATGGAGGAGTCCGCCCCTCTTGGCCATCTGTTCATCAAGGTCAAGCTCTGCGGCCATAAGCCCTGACAGGAAGGCAACTTCCTTGCTATGCTGGAGCACATTCTGTCCATAGCTTGTTCGATATTTGAGGCGCCCTATCATGTTCACAAGCTTTGGATGGATATCGCTAAGGCCGAGGTCAAACACCGCTTCCTCTCCAGCCTGTTCTATAGCCTGCTCCACCTCCTGCCTGGCCTTCTCGACCACCTCTTCTATTCTTCCAGGGTGTATCCTTCCGTCGGTCACAAGCCTTTCCAGGGCTATCCTGGCTATTTCCCTGCGTACGCAATCGAAGCCCGAGAGTATGACAGCCTCCGGAGTATCATCCACAATAACGTCTACCCCTGTTGCGGTCTCAAATGATCTTATGTTTCTCCCTTCACGCCCGATTATCCTCCCTTTCATCTCATCATTCGGCAGGGGAACGACCGACACCGTGGACTCGACCACATGGTCGGCAGCGAAACGCTGTATCGCAACAGCAATTATTTTATTCGCCTCAGCTTCGGCCTCAGCCATAGCCTTGTCCTTTATCTCTTTGGCTATCTGGGCTGCCTCGCGCCTTGCTTCGACTTCGAGGTTCGACATAAGAAGCGCTTTGGCCTCATCAGCACTCATGCCCGCTATCTTTTCCAGTCTCAGGTTCTGTCTCACTATTATCTCAGAAAGCTGATCATCCTTGGTTTTGAGGACCTTTTCCTTGGAGAAAATTTCCTTTTCCCTGGACTGCAGGTGGCGTTCTTTGGAGTTCAGTATATCAACTTTCCTGTCAAGCTTCCTCTCCTGTTCAAGGAGCCTACCCTCAAGCTCTCTAAGTTCCTTCCATTTCAGCTCTCTCTCTTCCTCGAACTTCAACTTGGACTTATGCCACTCCTCTTTGGCCTCCAGGTTGGCTGTCTTTTTCAGTGCTTCCGCTTCTTTGGTTGCTTCGGATATTATCTTTTCAGCCAGTGATTCCGCGC
>CAZTBA010000324.1:0-7261 GCA_964611725.1 uncultured bacterium | reverse complement strand
ACCTTTACATTACCTATCATCGAACCACTTACGAGAGTCGCATAGGCTTTACCATCCGAACCTGTCGTATAGGAAGGGGTTATCTGGACGGAGAAAGTATCTATATGGGCGGAAAATTTCACCTCAACTCCGGAAGCCGGGGAACCGAGGGTATCCACAACCGTAGCTACAACCTGAGCGGTTTGCCCGCCGGTGTTCACGACCGAAGGGTTAGCCGTAAGTGAGCTTATGAGATATTCGGGTCCTCCCGGCCCGACAGGGCCTACAAGCTCTTTTTTCTCACAGCCCGAGGCGAAGACGAGTGATGCAAGCAGAATTGCCGACAGCAATAGGTGTGTCATTTTCCTCATAGCAGACTCCTGATCTATCTACGAGCTTACATGACTATATGAGGGGTAATAAGTATTATCAAACTGGTCTTTCTCGTTTCAACTTTGTTGTATCTGAAAGCATTTCCGATAAGGGGCAAATTCATAAGTATAGGTAGGCCGGTTCTGACTTCTTCCTGTTTTTCAGTCGTCAAACCCCCGATAACGGCTGTTTCACCGTCCGAGAGAACCACTTCGGTTGAGGCATTCTGCTTCGTGAACTGGAAGCCCGTGGGGACTTCCTGCACATCGCTTCTCTCGGCGTCAATGTCCAAGGAGATCTTATCACCTTTGGTTACATGCGGTGTCACGGTAAGGGTAGTACCAACGGCGAAGAGCTGGAGGACGGTGTTCCCGGCCTCGTCAAGCCTCGTCTGGGGAACTTCCATTCCGGAGAAAACCGAAGCGGATCTATTATCAAGTGTGGTTATACGGGGCTCGGAAATCAGGCTTGCCACACCTCTTGAGACCAGAGAAGATACTATAGCATCCAGGTTAACATGTGAGGGAATCTTGGTCCCGAGGACAAGCTGACCAATGACATCACTTACCCTGTTGGCCGACTGTGTAATGGAAGTCCCAGTGACCTCATTTATTGAGCTCCAGTCCACCCCAAACTCGGATAGATCCGTGGAGTTGACATCGAGTATTCGGGCTTGGATGCTAATCTGAGGGGTCTCCTTATCGAGTTTGTTTACAAGACCTTCGATAAGCTCGACACGAGCAGGAATATCAGTTACAATAAGGGAATTTGTCCTCTGATCCACAGACACATTGCCACGCTCAGACAGAAAGCTGTTGACTATTGCTCTAAGTTCGTTAGCTTTGGAATACTCCAGCGTGATAACTTTGTGTCCCACGGGTACAAGATCTTCTTCCCTCCTTTTCGCCTCGATCTGGGCCCTTTCCTCAGCTTCGTATTCTTCCCTCTTCAGGACCCTTATGAGCCCCGGTCCCTCGACTACGACCAGACCGCTCTGCTTAGCTATAATGTCCAATGCCTCTTCCCAGGTAACACCCTTAAGTCGAATAGTCACCTTCCCTGTGACCTGGGTGCTGGGAACTATATTGACACCGCCTATATCAGAAAGGATTTTAAGTACGGAACCTATATTTGCATTATTTAAGTTTAGAAATATCTCATCTCCAGCTATAGCCTTCTCTGACGTAAGTACAATCCCGGCAATCATCAGGATCAGGACCAAGAGAAACACCCAATTTCTCACTATTAGCTCCTATCCCCTATGTTTATTTCAAGGTTCAAAGCCTTAAGGTCTTGCGACCTCGGATGTGCTAAGACCGGAATCATCTTTTCTTATAATGTAGAAATTCGAATTGTCCTCCGAGCTTCGGTATTGATTCCCTCTGCTATCGGTAGCCCTGACTTTCCAGTAGAGGCTTACCATTTCGGGCAGAAGTGATAGGTCCTCAAACTCATAGACATTTGACCTCAGCCCCTTTTTTACAAATATCGGAATTCCAAGCTCATATATCGAGAGATCATATCTCAGATCTTCCGAAGAGGGACTTGCCCATCGGAATGTCAGATTCTGTGATATCGCTTGCCCTCTTTTGGGACTCACAATGTAGAGAGTGTCCCAGGATTCGCTTCCATTATAAGGGGTGGGGCCAGAGCTATGACCCTCGCCGGTCCTGACCTGTATGTTTATCGTTCCTTCCTCTTCCTCGGATTTCCCCGTGAGCTTAAGCTCAAAGAGTTTGTTGCGGCCTCTTTCCTTCAGCGTAAATATAACCTTACTATCGCTTATCGAGCTTATTACTCCATTACGAACTCTATCACCCAGCCTTAATAAATAATCATTTCCTTCTCTATCCTTTACTATAATTTTCCATCCGTCCGAATATCTGATCACACCAACTAAGGTCAATGAAGTGACATCCAGCCGACTTCCGTCAGCAATGCCCAGTTTCGGCCAAGAAAACGGATCTCTCCGGCTTCTACCCCTGTAAAAAATCCGTTTCTTTATGGAAAAAATCCTTTCGATATCCTTGTCATCCGCTATGGCGGAAGCATAGACAGAAAGGACAGACAGCAGGATAACATATCTAATAATCCGAATTCTCAAATCTTCTCCATAGTAAGTTACAAAACCTTTTCAAAAATCACTTCCCTGCCAGCTCAAAATCCCTATTGTAGGAAGTCAGCGTAAGATCCACGGATATAAAAGCTTCTGACCCATCGGAGGATTTACCAGCGTTCATCCTTATGTTTGAGACAGTTAAGATCCTATCTACATTAGCTATATACGCGAGGAAATTGCCCACATCATGGTATGTACCTTTCAGTTTAACCTGATAATGATTTTCAGAATAGAAATCTTTTTTTTGAGACAGAACCGGCTTGAAACTCTCAATATAGACTCCCGCTCTTTCCTCAGCTCTGCTTATTATGTTAAGAAGTTCAGTAATCTTCTCCTTTGGAGGAAGAAGGACATTGAGCTTCTTGTCCACAGCTTGCATGGAACTATACCATTTCTTAATCTCTTCCTCGCTTTTCAACCTGCCTTTAGTAACCTTGAGGACATTCTCCAGTTTGGCAAGCTCTTTTCTTTTCTCTTCTATGTCAGATAACTTCGGAGAGACAGAATGATCGTAATAGAAGTATCCAGCAGCTACAACAATTAGAAATCCTACAAGGATAATTTGGGTTCTAGGCTCCCTGAGATTCATGATTCCAATCCCCTACGAACCTTTCTCGAAAGACATAGACTGGTTGGTTTCCATAAGGAGTCCAAACTCAAATCCATCTTCATCACCTATTTTAGTCAGTGAAAGGTAGGAAAGGGAAATATTACTGAAAGACTTGGAGGATTCAAGAGAACCCATAAAAAGGTTGACAGTTTCATTTCTAAGGGACTGAGCTTCTACAGTTACCTGGATAACCCCGTTTCCAACTCTGCTTTCAGATATACTTACAAGGCGGACACCGCCTGGAACGGATAAGCTTATCGTCTCCAAAAGGCGAATTCCAAAGAACGATTTGGTTATCAGATCCTCAACAGAATCGATCTGTGATTCAAGTCTCTTTTTGAGTTTCAAACTACTGTCAACTACTGCAACTTTCCTCTCTATTCCCCTGTTCTCATCTTTGATTTTAGATATCTTTTTACTTAGGTCCTTTACTTCTTTACCTAACCGAAGAGTATAGAGATACCCACCCATCAAAAGGGCTATAACTACAAATCCTACAAGGATTACCTTAAGGTTGAGGGAAGGAAGCTTTATCCCTCTCTTGTGGCGCAGATCATTCGGTAGAAGGTTTATCTCTATGAGTTCGTGGTTCATAGCTTTACCTGTTTCTCAAGGCCAATCCCAATGCTACAGGTAGCGCAGTTGAGATCTTTTTTGGATTTTCGTTTTCGAAGAGGGCCCTATCATATGGTATCAGGGCAAGCGGATCAAAGATTTCAACCTTCACCTTGTTCTTGATCTCTATAGCATTTGCAAGGCCTGGTGTCCAGGCAAACGGACCCGTCAGTGCCAGAAGATCAAGCTTGTCAAAATCAGCAGAAGATTTGAAATAAGATATAGCTGTGTCAACTGCAGTAAAAAGCTGGTTTGCGAAATCTTCGGCTATTCGTCCAATTTCAAAGGGATCGAGATCACGATCTATCGGTCCTCCCCTTGCTATTCTGACAGCACTCTCATGGTTTATACCAAGACTTACCTTTAGCTGATTGAGTAAGAATTTCCCAGTAATAGTTATGTTCCTGCTTGAATGATATGTACCCTGGTTTATAAGTATCATATCGGCGTTTTCCCTGTCAATATTCAGGATTGCCACTGAATTGTATTCAGAAATATCAAAATTGAAGACAAAAGAGTTATAGAGAGCAAAGAAATCAACATCTATTGTGGTGGGACGGAGGTTAACCTCAGTTAAGAGATCCACATATGAATATATGACTTCGTTTTTTGCAGCTACGAGGAGGGCCTTCATCTTTCCATTCTCTTCATCTTTCTGTAGAATCTTATAATCTATGGTAACATCCTCGAGATTAAAAGGTGCCATTTGCTCCGACTCTGTCATAATAGCCTGCTTTATCTCCTTATCTGGTATCAGATCCATAGTAAGTATATCGTTCAGCACAGTAAAACCAGATATTGAAACAGCGACCTCATAATCGTCCTGATAGCCGGAACCCCTTATGGACTCCTCTATACGGTTCAAAACCTCCGACCGATCCTTTATCTCGCCAGAGGTTATACTCCCCTCCCTGAGCTCACCTATATGGAGGCCTATGAGCTCGAGTCCCTCGGGAGATTTCCTCACAATGGCCGATTTAACACCACTATCCCCCAGATCAATCCCCATAGTGGTCTTCGTATGTTGAAAGAAACGCTGAAAGAGACTTTTTCCCATAGGATTGAATTTTTGACCTCCGTTAGCCGTTCAGGAGTCTAATCAGAGATTCGAGATCATCATCATCGTCGGAGCCAGACTTCCCTTCTTCCTCCTTCTTGGAAGCTTCCTCATCTTCTTTCTGGGAGCTTTCTTCGGCAGCCTTCTCTTGCTCACCGAGATCAAGCCCTAGATCCTCCTCGATATCCTCTAAGTCTATTTCCCCTTCCATCGCAAAACCTGACCCCTCTTCCGAAACTTCCTCAGCTTCAGAGGGCTCAACCTCCGCCAGAGCTTCACCCTCAGGCATAGCTACTTCCTCGCCGAGGTCTTCAAAACTTATTTCCTCCTCTACTTCGAGATCTATCTCATCTTCCAGAACCTCCTCAGCTTCGGAGGTCTCAGCCGCCGCCAGGGCTTCAGCTTCAGGCATAGTTACTTCCTCGCCGAGGTCTTCTAAGCCTGTTTCTTCTACTGCAACACCTGCTCCCTCCTCTGAAATTCCAGTTTCGTCCGGAGTCGCAGCCTCAGATTCGGAGGCTTGAGGAGCCACACTGTGCTTTCCTACTCCCTCATAGACATCCCTTATATCGGCCTCTATTTCCTCGACGAGCCCCTTGAGCCTCTCAAATTTCTCACTGATCTCTATCTGTCTCTCTTTAAGAAGCTGGTAGATTTCCTCAGTTTCCTCAGGGGCCTCTACAGCTTCCTCAGACTCAGCTACAGCAGATTCTTCCAGAACTTCTTCAAGGGTTTCTTCCTCAGCGGCTTCGTCTACAGAGGCGCTCTCTTCACCCAGGATGGATTCTTCCTCAACGATTTCCTCCATGGCAATTTCCTCTTCGCTCACGGAGACTTCAGCCTTCGGTATATCCTCAGCGGTTTCAGACATTTCCCCAAGGAACCCTTCCTCCTCCAGCGGGGGTACCTCGGCGACCTCACTTTCTTCCTCAGTTTCGCCCTCCATCTCCCACTCAGCGAAAAGTTCATCAAGTATCTCTGCCTCTATTTCTTCGACATTCGATGTTTCCTCGGATTTCTCGGCCTTTTCAGGAGCTTCTTCGGCCTTTTCCATGGGTTGGGCCTCGCTGTCGAGTTCAACCTCCTCTACGGATGGAATCTCTTCGATCTCTTCTGAAGGAAGCTCAGCCTTCTCTTCGGATTTCTCCGTTGGTTCAGGTTCCTCCGTCTCACCCTCAGATTCTACACTCTCGAAATCCCATTTGCCCTTATCTTTTCCGGAGTTTTTCCCCTTCTTTCCAAATATCCCCAACATATTTATACCCCCTTTTGCTCGTAAAGAAGGCTTGTCCTTTATGATTATTTAGCTTTCTTGAAGCCCTCAAAAGCCATATCTATGAACTTCATGGAAGCCTCACTGTAGGGGTCTATATTCCTTTCCTCCATGACCTCATCTATCATGAGTCCCGCTTCATCCCAGTTGGAGGCCTTGCCAAGGTTTCTTATGAGCCCTTCATAGCCCTTCCGGTCGTCGCCGAAGAGCTCCTTTATGAAGTACTCCCTGTCCTCAGCGGATATGGTAAAGGGAAGTTCAGGCAGAGGTTCACTTTCCTCGACAGGCGGTTCAGGTTCAGCCTGTTCTTCCTCTTCAATGGGGCTGCGTATGACGTTCTCAGCGCCGTTAGGCACTTCTACCTCTTCCGCCCTATCTTGAGGCCCGGTGATATCCAGGAAGCTTACCTCGGATTCAGCAAGCGGCTTAGTTTCAGCATGTCCACTCCTGATCTCAGAGAGAAAATCTTCGTATCCCTTAATCTCCTCGAACAGCTTTTCCGTATCGGGGGATGCCTCTTTCCCCTTCAGATTGAAAGTTTTCTCAGACTTCATAATCTGCGTAAGCTGAACACCGGTGAACGACAGAGCACCCGCTTCCCTTTCCCTCGAGACCAGATCTCGATAGGTATCCAGGCCCCTGACATCCAGCATCTTCTCTATGATCTTCGTTCCTACCTTACCTGAGCTCTTAGCATTCACGATTTTAAGAACTTCCCCCATCCGGGAAACTACTTCAGACACCGAGTCAACAGGTCTCTCCTGGCAATTCCTTCTGATAACCTCTTTCAGGATCTGCGTGAAACCGTCCTCCGAAAGGAGGATCGCACTCTTGGCCTCGAGTCTATGGCGGACTCCGTCGAGCTCCGATCTCCCTTCCGATAATATAGCTGTGGAATATATCACATCCTGCAGAGGGATTTCCTTTTCCGCCGCGTATACTGCAGCGGGAAGAGATTTGTACGGATTAAGCCAGTAATTTATCTCAAAACCTATCGACTCCTCTATTATATCAGCGCATTTCTTCTTCGAAAAAACAAAAGTCCCTTTCACAGTGGAGTCGAATTCCTGTGCGAGACCTGTTACGTCATCATCTCCATAGTTGAAAAATGTCTGACCGTACCTGCGTGATCTTTCCCTTCTGTACAACCTCTCAACTTCGAGTTCGAAGTAGGATTTGGTGAATCCTGGGAGGTTAGATCCCCTTATAGCTTTCAGATCTGGGCTTCCACTGGAG
>CAZTBA010000323.1:0-7288 GCA_964611725.1 uncultured bacterium | reverse complement strand
GCTGGGGGCAGGGACAAGATGGGGGATTTCGGGTCCATGCGTGATCTTGTGCGGGGCAGGGTAAAAACCGTAATCCTTATAGGTGAGGCTGCAGATAAGATAGAATCGTCCTGGAAGGATGTCGTTGATATAAGACGCTCGGGGAGTATTGAGGAAGCCGTAACAGCCGCCAGGGATATTGCCGTGAGAGACGATATCGTACTTCTGGCTCCGGCCTGCGCAAGTTTCGATATGTTTCGGGATTTTGAGCACAGGGGCAGGGCCTTCAAGGAGTCCGTCTGGGACTTGGATTAGCGACGGAAGCCCCAATGTATCGGGGGATCCGATGGGTGAAAGGCAGTTCGACATCGTTCTCCTTGTGGTTACTTTAGTGCTCGTGGGCATCGGGACCGTCATGGTCTTCAGTTCCAGCATGCCCATCGGGAGAAATCCGTCTTTCTACTTCAGACAGCATTTGATTAGAGTGGGTTTAGGGATAATAGCGATGATTGTGGCCGTGAAACTGGATTACAAGCTTCTGAGAAATTTCTCCAAGCCCTTTATGATTTTGGGGCTTGGATTTCTCGTAACAGTTGTAGTTCTGAAGGCTATAGGAGTTACACATGATATAAGGGGGGCCTACAGGACGATCAATCTGAAATTCATCAGTTTTCAGCCGTCTGAATTGATGAAGATTGCCCTGATAATGTATCTGGCGGATCTTCTTTCGAGAAAGCAGGACAAACTCAACGATTTTACCTGCGGCTATCTTCCTCCGCTTGTCGTGGCGGGAATTAGCTGTCTCCTTGTAACCCTGCAGCCGGATCTTGGCACGGCTGTAACGATAGCTACCATAGCTTTCATGATCTTCTTTGTAGGTGGGATCAGGTTCACTTATCTTCTGGGAACAGTGTTTGCAGCTCTGTTGACTCTCTGTGTAGCTATAGTGGCAATAGGATATCCCATGGAGAGGATAAAGGCTTGGATAAAGGTCTGGACAAAAATCTTCTTTGATTCTTCCGGGGACATCCAGGGAATAGCCTATCAGCTAAGCAGATCTCTGCTTGCCATAGGTAGCGGAGGGATATTGGGAGTTGGGCTTGGGAGGGGAAAGCAAAAATTCCTTTTCCTCCCGGAGGCCCATACGGATTTCGTTTTCTCTGTCATCGGCGAAGAGCTCGGATTCATGGGCGCCCTTTCGATAATGATATTGTTTATGATCTTTATCTGGAGGGGTATAAGGGCTGCTAAAAGGGCTCCCGATCTCTACGGGTTCCTGCTCGGCTTGGGATTGACCTTCATGATAGGAACCTATGCACTTTTCAATATTGCAGTTGTAACGGGGGTCTTCCCGACCACGGGGCTTTCCCTGCCATTCCTGAGCTACGGGGGATCATCGCTGCTTGTGGCCCTTTTTTCGACAGGAGTGCTTCTGAATATATCCGGGCGATCAGGAAAGCCAAAATGAGGATACTTCTTGCGGGCGGAGGCACCGGCGGACACGTCTTTCCAGCCCTGACAATCGCACAAGAGATAAAGGGAAAACATCCGGATGCAGAGTTCCTGTTTATCGGCACGGAGCGAGGTGTAGAGTCGAAGGTTATACCCGGGGCAGGTTTTCCTTTAAAGACTATTGCGACCATCGGGATACCGAGGGACATATCGGGGAGGATCCTCGTCTTCCCATTTGCGCTCCTCTGGAGCATCTGGGAATCTTTCACGATAGAAGCCGGATTTATGCCGGACATTGTAATCGGTACTGGAGGTTATGTAAGCGGGCCTGTCGGACTCGCTGCCTACTTGCTTGGGATACCCCTTGTAATACAGGAACAAAATAGCCTCCCAGGCTTTACCACACGTGTCCTGGCGACGATGTCGGGAAGGATTTTTCTAACCTTCCCCGAGTCTGCCCGTTACTTCTCCAAGAGAAAGCTCTCGGTCCATGGCAACCCTACTCGCAGGGAACTGGGGAGCCTTTGCAGATCCGAGGGCAAGAGGAGACTTGGCCTTAGGGAGGATTTGAGGACCCTCCTTATCATTGGAGGAAGCCAAGGGTCCCGGGCCATAAATAACGCTGTCCTGGACGGGCTAAGCGCCATCCTCGGCATTCCAGACCTACAGTTGGTCTGGCAATCCGGCTCTTTGGATTTTGAGAGGTTGTCCGAAGCTACGTCCGGGGTGAGGGACAGGGTATTCGTACGTGAATTTATAGAGGATATGGCATCCGCACTGGCGGCCGCCGATCTTGTTGCCGCGCGCTCAGGTGCCATGACGCTCGCCGAGATCGCCGTGTGTGGGTTACCTTCGATCCTTATACCTTTACCTTTCGCCGCGGGTGATCATCAGCGGAGGAACTCCGAGAGTTTTCGGAGGCGCGGTGCCGCTGTGGTGATACTGCAGGACGAGCTAACAGGGATGAAATTTTCAGATACGGTCGTAGAGCTTCTCTCTGATCCGGACAGGATACAGTCTATGTCGACAGCCGCCAGGAAGCTTGGAAGACCCGATGCGGCGGCTATGATAGCCGATCGGATTCTGGACTACATGAAGGGTGGTAAGGAGAGTTGAAGAGGATATTCCCCAGTATAAACAGGATACATTTCGTCGGAATCGGGGGGGTCGGTATGTGTGGGATAGCCGAGGTCCTGCACAACCTTGGCTACCAGGTCACCGGGTCGGACATGAGGAGGAGCCAGACGACCGAAAATCTCAAATCCCTCGGCATAAGTATCTTTGAGGGACATGATCCCAAAAACATCGAGGGGGCCGATATAGTCGTCTACTCCTCCGCTGTGAAGCTCTCCAACCCGGAGCTTACCGAGGCGATCGCGAGGAAGATCCCGGTTATAAGAAGGGCCGAAATGCTGGGTGAGCTCATGAGGATGAAATACGGCATAGGTGTTGCAGGGACGCACGGCAAGACCACTACAACCTCGATGATAGGTCTTGTGCTTGCGGATGCGGGCCTTGACCCAACCATAATAGTAGGCGGGAGGGTCAAAAGCCTCGGATCAGGAGCCAAACTCGGACAGGGGGACTACCTTGTCGCCGAGGCGGACGAATTCGACAGGTCCTTTCTGAGACTTACCCCTACCATAGCCGTGGTGACAACAATCGAGGCAGAGCACCTCGATTGCTACAGGGATCTTGATGAAATAAAGTCGACTTTCGTCGAATATATGAACAAGGTGCCCTTCTACGGAACTGTCGTGCTATGTCTTGACGAAAGAGGCTTACGGGATGTCATCCCCAGGATTGAGAAGAGGATGATAACCTACGGGACATCGGCGGAAGCCGACCTCAGGGCTGAAAGTATATCTTTCGACGGTTTCAACTCATCTTTTGATGCCTTCTACAGAGGAGCAAGGCTCGGTGAGGTTGGGTTGAAGCTTCCCGGGATACATAACGTGAAGAACTCTCTGGCAGCCATCGCCGTCGGGGTGGAACTCGGGATAGATTTCGATCTGATAGGAAAATCTCTCGGCAATTTCACAGGCGTGCACCGGCGGTTCGAGCTCAAAGGGGAAATCAACGGCATCAAGATCATAGACGACTACGCCCATCACCCCACTGAGATAGAGGCGAGCCTGGGTGGCGCAAGGGCCGGGGGGGCTCGGCGGATCATAGCCATCTTCCAACCCCATCTCTACAGCAGGACCAGGGATTTCTACCAGGAATTCGGACGCTCTCTCCTCGGGTCAGATGTGCTAATAGTAACCGATGTGTATCCAGCGAGAGAGGAGCAGATACCTGGGGTTACAGGTGAGCTCATAGGCCAGGCTGCGAAGAAATCAGGCCACAGAGATGTGGTTTACATACAAGATAAGGGTGAGATAGCAGATTATGTCGCGGGGATCGTTTCAGCAGGCGACCTTGTCATAACGTTCGGAGCCGGGGACATATGGCGGGTGGGCGAGGACTTGCTGGGGCTTCTAAGGGGGAAGTTCGAGGCGTGAGTTTCGTTACGGAACCTCTAATGGGAGAGATCAGGAGGATCTGTTCAGCGCCGGTCCTCTCTAACGAACCGCTCTCTGAACACACATATTTTCATATCGGAGGTCCGGCAGATGTGATGGCTGTGCCCTCGGATGGAAGAGAGCTTGCTGAATTGCTGTCGCTTACCCGTGAAGGATCGGTTCCGATCTTCGTCCTCGGTATGGGAACGAACGTTCTCTTCTCCGATAGAGGTTTCAGGGGGCTGATCATTAAACTTGGTGCAGGATTCACATCGATTTCGGAATCAGGCGGTGACGTTATCGCAGGGGCTGGCGTCCGCCTTTCGAAGCTCTTGAACTTTTGCTCTTCAAGGGGGCTGAGCGGCCTTGAGCCCCTTACTATGATACCTGGCAGTGTGGGTGGTTCAGTGATTGGGAACTCTGGTGGTAGAGATGGGGATATATCGGACAGGCTGCTCTGGATCAAAGGTATCAGTCTCTCGGATAGCGGTCCCCTTTTCCTCGACAGGAGCTCCATAGGCTTTGAATACAGACGCAGCAATATACAGGATGACTTCCTGATAACTGAGGCCGCTTTCGGCCTCGATAAAATTTCCGCGGAAGCTGTGAGATCAAGGATGAAGGGGATCGCAGATTACCGTAAGTCTTCACAACCTGTTGGCAGATGGAGCGCAGGCTGTATATTTAGAAACCCTCCTGGCGAAAGCGCGGGAAGACTCATAGATATAAGTGGCTGTAAGGGAATGCGTGAGGGGGATGCCGTCGTCTCAGAGGTACACGCCAACTTTATAATCAATCAGGGAAAGGCCAGTGCAACAGATGTAATAAATCTCATCGATAAAGTCAGGGAGAGGGTGCGAGAGTCTACAGGTACTGTTCTTGCCCTTGAGGTGGAGGTAGTGGGCGAGGAGATTTGAGATTTCAGGGGGTGTCGTCCTTGAGGACAGTAAGAGGTTCGTCCCGGACAAAGAAGCGCCATATCGGGCGGAAAGATAGACCCAGGGGAAGATCGGGCCGGATGCTTAAGGTGCTCCTTATGGGGATTTTATTATCTGGAATCGGCTTCCTTGGTCATACTGCCTACAGGAGATTCATCGCCCTGGATATTTTCAGACTCGAAAAGATATTTGTAGAGGGAAACCTCTATATGGAAGAGGAGAAGATCCTGTCCCTATCTGGCATTAAACCGGGAGTGAACATATTTTCGATAGATCTCAGATCCTCTGCTAATGAGATTGTCTCAGATCCCATGGTGAGGGATGCCGTCATATCAATGCGGATTCCGAACGCGGCCGTTATATCGATTGAGGAGAGGGAACCTGTTGCCCTCATATCGGTCGATAGAATTTACACTGTTGATGAGGAGAGTACCCTCCTTCCCGCGATACCACCTGAGAGGATGCCTAGCCTTCCAATATTTACATGGGATGAGGTGAGACGTCCATCCTGTGAAGTTGGAAAGCCTATTGAATCGGTAGCCCTGAAGAGGGCAGTAAGTCTCCTAAAATCCATAGCTGAAGTTGATCCCATATTCCTTCTTGAGATATCTGAGGTTAAGCTTTCCGAAAACTCGCTCCCGGTACTCTATCTTATGGACGGCGGAGTCGAGGTCAGATGGGGGGAAGGGGATACAGCCGAACAGATTGCGAGTCTGAGGGCCGTGATGAGGGAACTCTCTTCAAGCTCCAGATCGGCCGTTTATGTGGACCTCAGGTTCAAGGGACAAGTTGTTGTAATGCCTGAGGGGTGACGTTTAAGGAGAATCGAAAGGGGCGAAGGGATAATGGCCAGGGAAGAGATCATAGTCGGTCTCGATGTTGGGACGACAAAGATAGGTGTTATAATTGCTGAGGTCCAGGGCCAGGAGGAGCCCAAGATAATAGGTGTGGGTACAAGCCCCTCCTGGGGATTGAGAAAGGGCGTTGTTATAAACCTCGAGAGAACCGTTGCGGCCATCAGGAAGGCAGTTGAACAGGCCGAAAGGGTAGCCGGTACTAAAGTCTCATCTGCTTATGTCAGTATAGCTGGGGATCACATAAAGGGCCTGAACAGCAGGGGAGTTATAGCTGTCTCGGGGGCGGATAACGAGATATCAGGTGCGGATGTTGACAGGGTGATCGAGGCCGCCAAAGCTGTCGCGATACCCGTCGACAGGGAGATAATTCATGTCCTACCGCAGGAGTTCATAGTCGATGACCAACGGGGAATAAAGGATTCGGTCGGCATGTCGGGTGTCAGGCTCGAAGCCGAGGTCCACATAGTCACAGGGGCAGTAACCTCCATACAGAACCTGTGTAAGAGTATAGAAAGAGCTGGAATATCGATCAGGGAATTGGTGCTTCAATCGCTCGCATCAAGCTATGCCGTCCTTTCGTCCGATGAGAAGGAACTGGGAGTGGTCCTCCTCGATATAGGCGGAGGAACTACCGACATAGCGATATTTTTCGAGGGTAGCATAAGACACACAGGCGTCGTGGGACTGGGAGGAAACAACGTCACAAACGATATAGCCATAGGTCTTAGAACCCCGCTGAGCGAAGCAGAGAATATAAAGTGCAAATATGGAACCGCCCTTCAATCGCTTGTGGACGATGACGAACCTGTCGAGGTTCCTGGTGTGGGGGGACGTCCTCCGAGGAACGTTCCTAAAAGACACCTTAGTTTGATAATAGAACCGAGGATGGAGGAGATATTTCTCCTCGCGCTGAAGGAGATAAGAAAGACCGATTACGCTGACCTCCTGGGGGCGGGTGTGGTCATAACCGGCGGAGGATCGATGATCAAAGGCGTTGAAGAACTCTCAGAAAAGGTCTTTAACCTTCCCGTTAAGCGAGGTACCCCTGATGGGGTTTCCGGGCTCGTCGATGCTGTTGAGAGTCCGGTCTATGCGACCGGGGTAGGCCTCGTACTTTATGGGCTTACAAGCTATGGGAAAGAAGGGGGTGAGTTCAGGGCCCACCGTGGGGGTGGCATTGGGGGATTTATGGGAAAGCTCAAAAGGTGGATTAAGGAATTCTGAGGCAGATTTGGATGTCAAGCTGAAGGAGGTAGTCATGATCTTCTCCATTGATACCGAAAGCAGATACTACGCCCGTATGAAGGTTATCGGGGTAGGAGGTGCCGGGGGGAATGCAGTGAACAGGATGATATCCGCAGGCCTGGAGGGGGTGGAGTTTATATCCCTGAACACCGATCTCCAGGCCCTCGAGATGTCCCTGGCGACCAACAAGATCCAGATAGGGGCTAATGTGACCAAGGGGCTCGGTGCCGGGGCGAACCCTGAGATCGGAAGGCGTGCCATGGAGGAGGATAAAGATCAGGTCGCCGAGTTTCTTGTTGACTCTTATATGGTG
>CAZTBA010000322.1:0-7309 GCA_964611725.1 uncultured bacterium | reverse complement strand
GCATAAATGCAAAGTATGACAGCGCCTCTCCGTTGATAAGTGCGCTGCAAGGCATCCGTAATGGCGATGTGCGGGTGAGGGTGGCGGATACGCTTTATCATGACAGTTGGGCGGAGATTTCAGTTCAATTGATCGCTTCGGATGAGTCGGTGAAGACTTCCTATTATCTCGTGAAATCTGAGGGAGAGTGGAAACTGGCTTCACCGCTCCTCATCCATACGAGAGGCTGGAAGCTGCGCCAAAGCCGGTATGCGACCGTCCATTTCAGCGATCCGAGTTTGATCAACAGGCATGCATTAAAGGAGTTGGACGGATTTGTGGCATCGATGGGGGAATACCTTGGGATTTCCGAAGGGGAGATGGAGCTTTTGGAGAAGGAAAAGATAGATTACTATCTTTGTAGCGAAGAGGAGATAGAGAAGCTCACAGGTTTTTCCATACGCGGGATGGCGAACCTGCAACTCGATGCCATCGTCTCACGCCATCTGCCGCATTACCATGAGATGGTGCACCTGTTGATAAATTATTCGCTGAAGGAATTGCCGCTGTATACACTGCCGTGCCTGCAGGAAGGTTTCGCTGTGTGCTTCGGGGGACGCTGGGGTAAATCACCTGAGGTGATATTTCAGATCGGACATTTCACACTTGCGCAGGAGTTTTTTCAGTTGGAAGATGTGATGACCTATGACGGATTTCACAAAACGGTGGACAGTGCGGATTTCTCGTATCCCCTGAGCGGCATGTTTGTGAGATTTCTTATCGAGCGGTTTGGGATGGGTAGGTTCAAATCACTATATCGTGAATTTTCCGGAACGGATGCCGCAATTCGTGCCCTTTCGCTTGAGGATGTTCAGTCGAAAATTTCGGAGATATGCGGAGCGCCGTGGGAGGAGATACGGAAAGGTTTCGAAGGATACTGGGGACAGTTTGAGTTCAGCGGAATCATACCCGGATGCCTCCCGACAAATGAACCGATAGTGGTGATTGAAGGAGCAGATCTTTCCGCACAAATTTGGGACTCGGAGGACGCCCACCTCTTTGAAATCCGAGGGACGACGGATATGCCGAAAGGTATGATTTTGATGAGATATGAATCATCCTCCGAAACAGAAGGCTACAAAAGTCCATTGTTCGCTGAACACCTCCCGAATATCCGATATGATGGCGAAGTCTATGGCATCTATTTCTCCTCTGAGGAAGCAGGGCTGTACAGCTACTATACGGACAATCTGATGGCGAAGTACATATCAAGTTTTTCGCCAAGCAGCGAATACTTGGATTCGGAAAGTCGAGCAATACGTTACCGTCTGGAAAAATCGGTTTTGGATGAAAGGATTTCCGATTTTCAGATTACACTCTTGGCTCTGTGAAAGCACTCCTCCGGGCCACTCTGCCTGTTCCATGGCCCATTAACTGAAACTACCGACCAATAAGGTGGAATAATGAAACGCCTGTGGCTAACAACTGATCGTCTCCTGCTGCGGGATTTCGACGAGCTCGATTGGCAGGCCTTGCATGAGTATGCCTGTGATCCGGAAGTTGTCCGCCACATGGAATGGGGACCCAATACAGAGGAGGAGAGCCGGGATTTCATCCGCTGGGCAATTGCCTATCAGAAGGAACAGCGGCGCAGGAACTACGAGCTTGCCGTAGTCCTGAAAACAGAGGATCGTCTCATCGGTGGCTGCGGAATCCATGTCTCGGAGCCGGACAGCCGGGAGGGATTCATCGGCTATTGCTTTAACCGCCTTTTCTGGGGACAGGGTTATGCGACTGAAGCTGCGAGGGCGCTCCTTGAGTTTGGTTTTAACCAACTCGGGTTGCATCGGATCTTTGCCACGTGCGATCCGGAGAACATTGCATCTGCACACGTTTTGGAGAAGATCGGTATGCAGCGGGAGGGCCACCTCCGGGAGCACAAATGGGCAAAAGGAAAGTGGCGCGATTCTCTTTTGTATGCTGTCCTGGAACAGGAGTGGGATAGAGTTTATAGCATCTAAACTCTATAAAATATTTGAGGGAGTTTTTATAAGGTTACATTACGATTCAGGATTGGAAGGAAGATGTCCCCTTAGTGTCATTGCATTGTAGAGACGCCCCACTGGGGTGTCTCTGAAAAGCCCAGGTTGCTCTATAGAATGCAAAATGGTATTTAGATACCTATACACAAAAGGTGTCACTGTGGGAAATTGCCAATATGAAGATAATAATTAAGAGATACATGTACATTTCCCTACTTTGCTTATTTACACTTATGCTTTTCGCTTCGATTGCACGTTCAGAGAGAAAAATCTTGGAAAAGCCGGAGCTTAAAATCAAGATCCGCCCGAGGAGCAAGGAGGAAAGATGGATCGGAGTCAGAAGAGGCGAGAATCTTTATGAGAAAGATACGAAGCCAGAAGCTGAGCTCGATCCTGAAACAGGCAACTATAAGCTCAGGTGGATAGGTTTTGATGGGAAAGTAAAAGAGGTTACCTGTGAACTTCCCATCAAAGTTGATGTGATAGTTAAAGCTGAAGTTCAGTATGATACGCTTGGCAAACTATATATTTATAGATACAGGGCTGCGAATCTAGAAAGTAGCAAGCAGAATCTCCATAGTATAAAGATAGAATATGGCAGTGGTTTAGAATATTCCCGATCCCCCGAAGGCAGATGGTACTCAGCGCCTCGTCACGACGATCCTGTTTGGGGATGGTTTGATATGGAGAAGAAGGATGGTATTGGGTTTCCGCCTGGGAGTGAGATAGGAGATTTTGTCCTTGCGGTAAAAGGCGGACTTCCCGGGATTGTAAACTGCTATGGTAAAGGATACACTGAGATTATGAAGGTTCCTGAAGAACTTCCTCTTGAAATTGAGGAAGCTCTTCCAAGTCCGTATGAGAAGCATGTTTTTGGGAAGACGGTGGGATCGGTTCCGTTTCCTGGTACGTTTAAACCTGAAAGGATTATTGAAAATCTTAGAGGTGTTAAAGCCAAGATGAATGAGACAGGATGGATGGATAAATCGGTATGGAAATCTTATTCTGCTTATGGAAAGAAAGATACAACCCAAAATGAATGGATCAGAGATCCTGATGCCTCTGTTTCGGAGGTTATAGATGCTGATATAGCTATTATATCAGATGCCCTATCAAGGAAAGATGTGGATGAGGCCAAAAAGATGACAAAGATTTTCTTGAGACATCTGGGTGATCACCCTGGGAATCTTGAGATCAATAATTTTCTGAGATTTTTCGACGATCACCTTTGGGAGTTCAGTGCCGAGAGTTTTGGAGATTACCTCCTTAGTCTCAAGACCCAAAGTGATTCCCTTGGATGGATTGAAAGCAAAGAGATTTCAGACCGGTTAGGAAAGAAGCTTGAGCTCGTGGCATCTTCTATTTTAAGGAAAGATGCTTCCTCAGCAAATAGGTATTTGCTGGAATTTCTTGATATCGTGGAATCCGAGAAAGATGGATCTCTGCTTTCGGAAGCTTATGCGCTCTTGAAATTCAATGGGGAATATCTCATAGGAAGACTGTAGTGGGATTCTAAATTCTGTGGAGGTAAACTGTGCTTTTTCAAGATACCGCACATGAAACAGCGAAGAACTATAAATTTCCTGTATCAAAACCCTGCGGTTTCCCGTCATAATTAAAGAGAAAGGAGAAAAGATTATGACAGACGGGAAATGCCCAGATATAGACCATCTTACAGCTTTCGCCCAGGGACTCCTCGGCACAGATGAGGCTTCACAAGTTGAGAGGCATCTCGAGCTCTGTGCGGAATGCAGAGGTAAGTTGTCGGAACTCTCTTCGCTATCGGAGGCACTTTCTGAGGCGCTCTTCTCCGATGAACCGCCTGCTCTTGGATCGGAGCTTTTCGACAGGGTTAAGGGGCTTATTCCGCCCATGATGGAAGTGGCGAGGGTTGCGAGAAAGCTCATCCCGGATGCTGTCAGGACAGCCGCCGAGCTTATAGCTCCGCCCTTCGGTCCGGTCGTCGCCAGGGGGGCTGCCTCCCCGGAGGCCCAGTCTCTCTACAGGGCAGGGGATGTGGAGGTGGCGATCTCGGTAAAGAAGCTCGGAAGAAGGAAACGCTGGGCGATATTCGGCGACATCTTCGGGGACGGGAAAGTATCCTCGGTAGAGCTCGTCAGATCCGATAGCGACGAGGTTATGGCTGAAGCCGGTCTGAACGAAGAGGGAGAGTTTCATTTTGAAGACGTGGCGCCCGGCAGGTATTCGGTAGTACTGAGGGTTGGAGAGAAACTGTTTGAAATCGGTGGGATAGATTGTGGATAGAGTGGGCTTATCAATTTGTGTTTAATAGGGGGCTGCCCCGGTGGGGCGTCTCCAAAAGACTTTAAAACTTTACAGAACTAAATATGTCTAATATAGTTGAAAGACTTGTCGAGAGTATAAGGGAAGGTCGCCCCCTCGATATGCGAGGAAAGCAAAGTTGGGGCGAGCCCCACGCAACGGCCCTCCTGGAAGGGGTTCGAAGGTATGTGAACATCGATCCCGGGATTGCTGACAGACTCAGCCAGTTCGCTGAGAAGCTCGGCCTCAGAAGCAAGGCCCCTCAGATTGTCGGACCCTGTCTGCTCGCCCGTGCCATATCGCTCAGAAATCTGAGCTGCTTCGGCGAATCGCTCGACCTCCTTACGAGGGCATCGGCGGAGTTCGGCAGGGCAGGCGATAGTGCCGGCAATGCTGAGATTGAAGCCGAGAAGGTAAGGGTGCTCATGTTTCTGGGCAGGTACGACGAGGCGCTCAGCGCCGCCGAGCGTGGAGCAGGGCAAGCGGTTGGGGTAACGCTTGGGCGCCTCAAAGTGAACAAGGGTGTCCTTCTCACTAAACTCAGCAATTACAGGGAAGCACGTGAGAACCTCAATGAGGGGATAGAGATACTGGAGGAGCTCGGTAACCGCGATGAGGTCGCACTCGCCAGGGCGAACTTGGCTGTCCTTTTCCTCTCGACCGACGACGTGAAATCGGCCAGAGAATTACTGGACTTGTGTGCCAAGACCTTTGATGAAGAAGGTGCAGAGGTCGCGCTTGCCAAGGTGAACCTGGAAAGGGCTTTTCTGGCCAAGCGTTCGGGAAGATATGACAGAGCACTCAGGTTCGCCCGGGAGGGGGCCGAGGTCTTCAGCAAGCTCGGAATGCAGGCGGAAATGCATATAGCAGAGCTCCATGTCTCGGAAATATCGCTACTTTTGAACCTTACGGATGAAGCCATGAACTACGCTGAGAGGGCGTACGAGGGATTTGGAAGCCTCGGTATGCAGTACAATTCTGCCCTTGCACTCGCGGTCAAAGGCAAGACGCTCGGGAGTTCAGGGACATATGATGAATCCCTCAGACTCCTCAAATCAGCCAGGGAAAGCTTCGACTCGCTCGGGGTAGAGGTGCAGGTGGCCGAAGCGGACTGGGATCTCTCGGAGGTCCATATAGCCTCAGGCAATCTGGGAGATGGACTTGAAGCTGCCAGAAGGGCGAGGGTTACCTTTGAGAAGCTTGGACTTCCTTCCGATCGCCTCAGGACCGAGCTCAATATAGCTGAGGTCTACAAATCCTGGGGAGAAGTAGGGAGAGCTGAGATCCTTTTCTCCGAGATACTGAAGGAAGCTGAAAAGAGGAGGCTCGATGACATAGCTTTCAGGGCCGAACACGGTCTGGGGCTCGTCATGGAAGTTAAGGGGGAAATGGAACGGGCGCTCGATTTCTACCTCCACTCGATAGAGCGGGTCGAGAGGATGAGATGGCTCCTCGGCGTCGAAGATTACAGGATATCGTTTCTCGAGGGACGTCTCGGAGCCTACGAGAGCGGTGTATGGCTCAGCCTGATGCTCGACAGGAAATCACTCGCCTTCGAACTTATAGAGAGGTCCAAATCCAGGTCGCTTGTAGATCTCATACTTTCAAGGGCCGAAAAGGAAACCCCAGGAAAGTTTCGCGATCTCAGAGAGGAACTTAACTGGCTCAAGAAGAAAGGAAAGGGTTTCGGCGGGAAGACCAGGGGGTTGGACGTTGATGAGTACGACACAGGTCTCCTAGAACTTCCCGAGGAGCAGAGCTTCTGGGGCAGGAACGAAGGCATTCCTTCGCTTTCCGATTTTCAGAATCTCCTTGATGGATATACCACGGTCCTCGAATACTACGAGACCCGGGGTTTTCTCGTTATCTTTCTTACGGACAGGTTCGGATGCGACGTGATACAGCTTAGAATAGCCCCGAGAGACCTGGAGAGTATGGTACTGAGATGGGAATTCGACCTGGAGCAGTTCGACTTCGGAGCCGGCTTCAGGAGGAGACGGTTGGAGGACCTTACAAGGAGTGCCCAAAGACATCTCCGTTCCCTCTACAGGGAACTCATAGAACCCCTGAGGGAAAGGATCAGTGATAGAAGGAATCTTATAATAATTCCACATGGATACCTTCACAAGGTTCCTTTCCATGCGCTCTTCGACGGAAAATCCTACCTCTCGGACGATTTCCACATATCCTACGCCCCGAGTGCCACGGCCCTCTCCCAGCTTCTGCACCATGACTGGAGCGGAGTGGGGAAGGCCCTGCTCATAGGTGTTTCGACCGGAGGTATGCCGGGACTCGAGGCTGAGATCGAGGGAATAGCCGAAATCCTGCCGGATGTCAGGATGGTAACGGATCCCGTGGAGGCTGTGGATATCCTGTCGGGTGGGGTAAAGGGATATGATCTCCTCCATCTCGGCTGCCACGGGGCCTTCAGGAGCGATAACCCCGGCTATTCATACCTCGATTTCGGTATCAGAAGATTTACGGCCAATGACATAGCGGCCCTTTCAATAGATGTGCCCCTGGTGACACTCAGCTCATGCTCCTCTGCAAAGAGCGTTGTTATGGACGGGGACGAGATCATAGGGATGGCGAGGGGATTCCTCTCGTCCGGGGCGAGGGCTTTCATAGCAAGCCTATGGAAGGTTGATGATTATGCCACGAAGGAGCTTATGATCTCCTTTTACAGGAGCCTGAAGCTTGGGACAAGCAGAATGGAATCGCTCAAGGCTGCTCAGGTCGAGCTCAGGAGATCTTTCCCCCACCCCTACTACTGGGCTCCCTTCGTACTCATAGGTTCCGGATAGGGGCGTTCGGCGGAGACAAAATATGAGAGGAACTTATCTGAAATTTGGATATCCCTTTTCGCTTGCTGCCCTCGTTGCGCTGGCATTGCTCTGGATGACTACGCCCGGGTACAGTTTGCCAGACCTTGGATTCGGCGCTTTTCGGGCTGAGCAGCCATCCAACGGAGAATATGATGGTTCGGTGATTGAGAACTTCTCCGG
>CAZTBA010000321.1:0-7345 GCA_964611725.1 uncultured bacterium | reverse complement strand
TGGACGAGCCTCTCTATTCTCGTTCCGGGATCGATCCGCCTCCTTACGAATCGCAAGAGACTGTAAGCTTTATCGACCCTTTCCACAAAGAGAGGGACGTGGTCTCCTTCGGGCTTGATCTCCAGACTATCGAGGCTGACCGATCCGAATCCGACGCTTACCTTAGATGTGGAGAAATTCTCCCCATAGAGGGAAGATATCGATTTTATGAGATATTCCTCGGCCCTCTTATTTACCTCCATGAAGTGCCGGCTGACATAAAAGGCTATCCCTATGGAGAGAATGAGAAAAAAGGCTATGAATATCCAGAGTTTCGCTTTCATATCACCACTATTCTAATAAGCAAAAGCCACCCGCTGGATGGACCAACAAAGTGGCTTTTTAAAGGGAAGATCAGACACTCCCCGGCCCCACGATCTCCTTAGGAGCTTGTGAAGACGAAGCTGTCGCCCCTTCTCCTTACAACTATTTTGCTTCCTGGACCGAACTTCCCTGCCAATATCTCCTCTGCCAACGGATCTTCTATGAACTTCTGTATCGCTCTCTTAAGCGGCCTTGCGCCGTACATGGGATCGAACCCTCTGTCGGCTATCAAGTTCTTTGCGCCTGATGTGATGTCTATTTTCATCTCCTTCTCGGAGATTCTACCGGAGACTTCTTCGAGGACTATATCTATGATCTTGCTTATCTCCTTCTTCCCGAGTGAGCGGAATATTATGACTTCATCTATCCTGTTGAGGAATTCTGGGTTAAATGTCCTCTTCATTTCGGCGAGTATCTTGTCCTCCATCTTGATACGTTCGGATTCCTCGCTCGCCTTCTGGAAGCCAAGACCTCCTCCCTTTGTAACCTGACGTCCGCCAAGGTTCGATGTCATTATCAGGATCGTGTTTTTGAAGTCGACTTTTCTGCCGAGACCATCTGTGAGCAAACCGTCATCCAGAACCTGGAGGAGTATGTTGAAGACGTCGGGGTGGGCCTTTTCTATCTCATCGAGTAGCACGACCGAATAGGGCTTGCGCCTTACCTTCTCGGTAAGCTGCCCCCCCTCCTCGTAGCCGACATATCCGGGGGGAGCTCCTATGAGCCTCGATACGGCGAACCTCTCCATATATTCCGACATATCGATCCTTATAAGGGCTTCCCTGTCTTCGAAGAGGTATTCGGCGAGCGTCCTGGCAAGCTCTGTTTTGCCGACCCCGGTCGGACCGAGGAATATGAACGACCCTATCGGCCTGTGGGGATCTTTCAGTCCCGCCCTTGTCCTCCTGATGGCCCTTGATATCGCCCTTATCGCTTCGCTCTGTCCGACCACACGCTTCTTAAGCTGCTCTTCCATCTTCAGGAACTTTTCGGACTCGGTCTTGGCCAGCCTGCGCACCGGTATGCCTGTCATGCTGGAGACTATCTCGGATATGTCATCCACGGTGAGTTCTACAATCTCACTCTTCACACTCTCGCTCCAGATACTCTTCCTCTCCTCCAGCTCCTTTTTAAGTTTCATTTCCTTGTCACGAAGGGAAGCGGCCCTCTCATAGTCCTGGCTGTCCGCAGCTTCCCTTTTCTCTTTTTCAAAGCTCTCTATCTTAAGATCAAGGTCCTTTATATCCTGGGGAACGGTTATTTTCTTAAGGTGTACCCTTGCTCCAGATTCATCCAAGACATCTATGGCCTTATCGGGGAGGTAGCGCCCGGTTACGTACCTGTCGGACAGACGCGCTGCCGACTCTATCGCCTCGTCGCTTATGCTTACCCTGTGGTGTTCCTCATAGCGGGATCTGAGACCCTTAAGTATCTCTATCGTATCTTTCACGGAAGGTGGGTCCACCATTATAGGCTGAAAACGTCTTTCAAGTGCACCATCTTTCTCTATGTATTTGCGATATTCGTTCAATGTTGTCGCACCTATGCACTGTATTTCACCCCTGGCGAGGGCGGGCTTGAACATGTTCGAGGCATCAAGTGTCCCCTCCGCACTACCAGCACCAACTATAGTGTGAAGCTCATCTATGAAGACTATAACGCTGCCATCCTGGTGGAGCTCGTTGAGGACCTGCTTCATCCTCTCTTCAAACTGGCCTCGGTATTTCGTTCCGGCGACTATGCTACCCATATCAAGGGTCACCAGACGCTTTCCATCAAGAATTTCCGGGACCTCCCTTTTCACTATCTTCTGGGCCAGCCCCTCAACTATGGCTGTCTTTCCGACTCCGGGCTCGCCTATGAGGACCGGGTTGTTCTTCTTGCGACGGCTCAATATTTGAGCTACCCTCTCGATCTCTTTCTCACGCCCTATAACAGGATCGAGTTTCTCCTCCCTGGCAAGCCGCGTAAGATCCCTGCCGAAATGATCGATGTAGGGAGTCTTCGTCTTCTTCTTCCTCTCCCTCCCTTCATCAACCTTACCAGTCAGGATCGCCATTATCTCTTCCTTGGCAGTCTTATAGTCGATACCGAAGGCCTGGAGAATCTGCGAGGCTATGCCTTCTTTATGTTTTATCAAGGCCAACAGGAGGTGTTCGGTACCCACATACTGGTTTTTCATCTGTCTGGCCTCGTTATGGGCGTCTTCCAGGATCTGTTTTGCCCTGGGGGTAAAAGGAGGTTGCCCTATCGGCATGGACATGCCGGTCGTTGATGAGGCGACAGCATCCTCAATAGATTGTCTAAGCATCTCTAAGTCGATACCCATGTTGATCAGAGCAGTTACGGCAACCCCCTCGCCCTGCTTTATAAGACCCAAGAGAAGATGCTCAGTGCCTATATAATCGTGCCCAAGCCTCCCAGACTCTTCCCTGGCAAGCTGTAGCACCCTCTTGACATTATCAGTAAACATATTCTGCATATCCTTCCACCTCCGGATGCCCCCTTGTTAATGGTGACAAGACGATAAATTAACAGCCGGTCATAGGTCAACTGCTATAAATAAACGAAATTAGATCAGTTTTGTCAACACCGACTTTTCGCCTGAGCGATCTTTTCCCTGACAGTTCTTGCTCTAAGGATATCACGCTCATCCGCGCTGAGCTCTCTTCCTGCCAGTTTCTGAAGGTGCGAGGGCTGCTTCAGAACTATGAGCTCGTTAAAAGCCTTGGGGTCTATATCCGGTATTATGCCCATATCGCATCCAAGCCTCACTGCCGAGAAGAGGTTCATAAACTCCTGTGCTGTCAGCATCCTTGCGTTCTCAAGGATTCCATAAGACCTCCATACCTTATCCTCGATCTGAGACTTGGCATCATCGAGCAATTTCTCCCTCGCATACTCCTCGTATCTGACTATATGTCTTATTATCATGTCTATCTCAGCAGTTATCTCCTCCTCGCTCTGTCCAAGAGTGACCTGGTTGGATATCTGAAATAGGTTCCCAGCTACCTCGGTCCCTTCGCCGTAGAACCCCCTGACAGCCAAATTTAACTGGCCTAACCCCCTCAATACGGACTCTATATCGCGTGTCAGGGCAAGCCCGGGGAGATGAATGAGCACAGATACCCTGAGTCCTGTTCCGACGTTCGTAATGCAGGCGGTCAGGTATCCGAGCTCCTCCGAGGAGGAATATTCGAGATAGGAAGAAAGCTCTCTCTCAGCCCTGTAGGCTTCATCCCAGGCAGACTCAGCCTGAAGCCCCGAACGGATGACCTGGATCCTCAGATGATCCTCCTCGTTTATCATAATGCTTATCGATTCATCTTCGCATACTATAAGGCCGCGTGTATGCTCGGTGAGTGCGAAATTAGGACTTATCAGGTGCCTTTCAACGAGGAGCTGACAATCCAGATCCGAAAGCGAGCTAACATCGAAAAAGATGGCGTCCTTAAGGGAAGGGGCGTAGCGACTGGCATTGATTACTTTCTCTAAGACCTGTGAAAGTTCCCCCTCGCCCGCCCTGTTCACGAAGGGTATTACTTTCAGATTACGTGCTATCCTTACCCTGCTGCTTAACACTATCTTGGAACAGTCTCCCCCATCCAGGAGCCATGGGACCATATTTCTGGCTAAACTATCGACGGTCAACGTAGGCCTACCGCCTCCTTTCAAGGTTGGCTATCCTGTCCTTTATCCGAGCGGCTTCCTCAAAAGCCTCTCTCTCTACGGTGAGCTTCAGGCTTTTCTTCAGGGAATCTATAGCCTTTCTTATGCCTTCATCCCTTTCATCCGTATTGGGACTCAAGTGCCTCTCAACACCGTGGATATCCTTCAGTAGCTTCCTGAGCTTCGGGTAAAAGGTAGCATAGCATTCGCCGCACCCGAGGAGCTTGTCATCTCTGAACTCGGGATAGCTAAGACTGCATCCCGGGCAGCGGAGTTTTTCAGATTCTACGTCCTCGAAAGGTAAGATCTTCTTCAAATCTTCCTTGGGTTGAGAAGAATAGCCTTTGAGATGAGTTATACCTTTCTTCGTGGCGCATTCACCGCAGAGATGAGTTACAGTTTTTTCGTTCCTCACCATCTGTGTGAAGATCAAAACAGCTTCCCTCTCGCCGCAGAGTTCGCATTTCATAAGCTTCGCCTCAGCTTGTTAGCTTGCCCCTTTGGAGCCGCACAACCCTGTCGGTTCTGTTGGCAAGGTCTATGTTATGCGTTGCGATCACAAAAGATTTCCCGAGTTCCCTCGAAAGCTTGAAGATCAACTTGTGAAGCGAATCGCTGTTGGTAACATCGAGGTTCCCAGAAGGCTCGTCCGCAAGCACTATGAGTGGATCGTTAGCCAAGGCCCTCGCAACAGCGACCCTCTGCTGCTCACCGCCCGAAAGCTCGGACGGTTTATGGGTCATCCTTTCCGAAAGGCCGACATCCGTGAGAAATTCCCTTGCGGTTTCCATAACCTTCTCCGGATCCATCCCGGCTATGAGCATCGGCATCATAACGTTCTCGAGGGCCGAGAATTCAGGCAGGAGGTAGTGGAACTGGAAGACAAATCCCACGGTCTTGTTGCGAAACCTCGCCACCTGGTCATCGCTCATGCTGAAGACATCGGTCGAGTCAAGCCAGAGCTGGCCCTTAGTCGGTCGATCGAGGGCCCCGAGTATGTGTAGGAGCGTGCTCTTTCCAACCCCGGAAGGGCCGGTAACTGCGACTACCTCGCCTTCCTTGACCTCGAGATCTACCCCGAGCAGGACATCTATTTTCTCGGTCTTGCTCTGATAGGTCTTGTATATTTCCTTTGCCCTGAGAACGACTCTGTCGGAAGCCATACCGCCCACCTTACTCATATCTTATGGCCTGTACAGGATCAAGCGAGGCGGCCTTTGAAGCCGGATACAAAGACGCCAGGAGCGATATGCATATGGCAGCCGCCGATATCCAGAGGAAGTCGAAGGCGCGCATGTCCATGGGCACGGCGCTGATCATATATATGTCCGGCGGAAGGGATATAACTTTGAAGTTATTCTGAACCCAGCAGATTATATATCCCAACACACAACCCGCGATGGTTCCCGATATCCCAACCGCAAGTCCCTGGAAAACGAAGATCTTCCTTATGCTCCCCGGGGTCGCTCCCATAGATTTCAGGATCCCTATGTCCCTGGTCTTCTCCATAACCGCCATTATAAGGGTGCTCGCTATGTTGAATGCTGCAACTATTACGATAAGGCACAAAACTATAAAGCTCGCCCATTTTTCGAGCGTCATCCAGTTGAAGAGATGCCTGTTTATGTCCATCCAGCTCAGGGCATAGTAGGGATAACCAAGTGAGTCGGATACTGCTTTGGAAAGTGGTTTCGCCAGGTAAAGGTCGTCGAGCTTGAGCTCTATCCATGAGACCCCGTCATCTATGCCTGTGACCTTACGGGCCGACTCTATGGACATTATGACGAACGAGAAATCGAAGTCGAACATACCTGTCTCGAATATTCCCGTAACAATGAACTTGGTCATCTTGGGGGTCAAAAAGGCTGAACTCAGATCCAAACTCGCGGGGCTGAGGACATATACCTCATCATTGACGCTAACATCAAGCCTGTCGGCCAGCATGTTCCCCATAACTATGCTGCCTGTTCCATCATCGGCATTTCCCACGTACATCTCACCATAAATTATATTCCTTCTTATATCCGAGACCTGGTCGATGGTTGATTCATCCACCCCCTTTATTCTCACCCCAGCGGCTCCCCTCTTTGACATCACCAACCCCTCGCTGTAGATAGAGGGGCTGACCCCTACAACGTGGGGGAAGCCCCTGAGCATCGAGACTATCTCCTGGCTTCTGGTGATCTCCGCCCCATGGAACTTTATCACCCTCAGGTGAGCGTCCATACCTACCAGCTTGGTCCTTACCTCGCCAGCAAACCCATTCATCAGCGAAAGGACGATGACCAGCGCTGCAACACCGACAGCCACCCCTCCGACGGATATATAGGTTATGGCAGAGACAAACCTGCTTCTACGGCCGCTCTTCAGATACCTTTTCGCTATGAATATCTCATAAGATGACATCGATAGGACGAGGACCTCTTAGTTTATGATTCAATTACGGCCGTTGATACCAGGGCCGATAGGCTATATAAGCTGTTCCGGTCTCAATTGAGGGAAAAGGATTACATCCCTTATGGAAAATTGATCAGTAAGGAGCATAACCATGCGATCTATGCTCAAGCCGAGCCCACCCGTGGGTGGCATCCCGTAATCGAGAGCCCTTACGAAGTCCTCGTCCATGGGTGGCTTTTCATCGTCTATGTCTAAACGGCGGGAGCCCGACTGCTCTTCAAGGAGCTCCTTCTGAAGAACCGGGTCGTTAAGCTCGGAGTACGCGTTTCCCATCTCCCAACCGTTTATATATGGCTCAAACCTCTCTATATAACGAGCATCGGATCGGTCAGCTTTACAGAGGGGGGTTGTCTCTTTCGGGAAATGGGTCAGGAAGGTCGGCTGGATGAGCTTGTCTTCGACAAGAACCTCGAAAAGCCCGTTTATGACAAGTCCCCTTGTGAATTCACCGTCGATGTCGATATCGTTCTTTCTTGCTTCTTCGACGATATCCTTATCGTCCATCTTCTCGATATCGATCCCGGCATATTCCCTGAGCGCATCCACCATTTTTATCCTGCGCCATGGAACCTCAAAGCTTATCCTGGTTCCCTGATACTCTATCTCCGTAGTCTCCATAACTTCGAGCATCACGCTCCTGTAAAGCTGCTCGGTAAGCTCCATCATATCGTTGAAGTCTGCATATGCCTGATAGAGCTCGAGCATTGTAAACTCGGGATTGTGAGTCCGATCTATTCCCTCGTTGCGGAAATTCCTGTTGAGGTCGTAAACCCTCTCCAGACCGCCGACTATGAGGCGTTTTAGGTAGAGCTCGGGACTTATCCTGAGGTAAAGCCTCATATCAAGCGTATTGTGA
>CAZTBA010000320.1:0-7349 GCA_964611725.1 uncultured bacterium | reverse complement strand
GTGTCCTCCACCCAGGCATCCATCCACTCGCGGAAGAGCTGCACAATCGTCGGGTTACGTTGATACCAGCCGACCCAAAGTCCGGGGCGTGTAGCACGTCCATGACAGGGTAGATCCACCCCCCAGTTACCATCGGTTTTCAAATAATCCGTGCTGAGAAAAGCCGATTTGAAATGGCGGTGTCCGTACGAATTGATCCCCGTCCAGAAATCCCTCATCAACTGCATTGTCTCCATGCACCGTTCCACCCACACCGGGTTGCCGTAGTCGAGTCCCACCATCGCCGGCTGCGTATCGGATGTAGGCTCTGCACTGTGTTGCACATCGGAGGGTTCCGCTGCAAATCCATTGACGATGACGCCGCTATACCAGACTCCGTGCGCCAACTTGAGCCACCCGCGTTTCACCGTCTGGTCATCCGCGCCGCCGATGAAGACATGCCACTGGCGCAGCATTTCCACGTCGTCGCCGTAGCTGCCCCCCATCTCGCCGTCGTCAAGCTGTCGGTTGTCGATCCACCAGCGGACTACCTCCAGCAATCGCCCCATGGCCTCGCGCTGCTTGACAGCCCATTCGGGCATGCCTTCAACGCTGGTGGTATATTCCTCGCCCCAGGGTATACTCTCACCGGTGTAGATACGCACCAGTCGGCTGAACGGCTGTCGCTCCTTCAGAATTCCGAACCATCCATCGGCTATCTGCTTCTCATCTTTGTTTCCGTCCTCACGCCAGGTCCAGTAGTGAATACGCCCCAAATTCAAACATGTCCGATCGAACAGCGGATCATCTTCAGTGATCTGTTGATACAGGTCTTCCGCCATCCGGAGCCGCCGGGAGAATATGAGCCCCGTCCGTTTCGTCGCATGTTCATAGGAAAACATGGTTACGAACTGACGTGCTCGCAGACAATTGGTGCTTATCCGCTTCAATTCGTATGCAAGGATGCCATCCCGCGAATTGGGAGATGCACGCCGCAGGACTTGCTCAGAAAGCTGGATCGCTTGTTCCAGAACAGCGTGGACCTCCTTCTCCGGCATCTCCAGAAGAGCGGCCAATGCCGCCAAGGCGTTGGCCTGCACAAGGGGATCAGAGATGCGATCAAAAGCCCCCTGGGCACGCTGCCAATCGCCCTTGTTCAGTGCTCTTAATCCCTCTCTGATATTTGCATCAGCATGATCAGAGTGCCACTTGCCATCTGCGAATCGTATGGTATAAGGCACAAAGCTGACCACTTCCACACCCAATACGCTATTGCCGCCATCTTCATCGTTGTGACTGAAGGTGAGTTCGATCCCATCGCCCGTCACCTGGATCCGCTGTCGGAACGTTCGGTTCGTGGCGCGTCCACCCCAGGAGGTCTCCGTGGTTATGTTCTCTGCAATAGCAGTTCCGTTCGCAAACACGTTCATGTTCTGGCGCGTCTCCCCCTCGTCGCCGATGGAGACAACCAGCCAGTATTCTCCATCTGGCACATCCACACGGAAAGTGAGGTCCTGTTTGTCGAATACGCCATCGCGCAATACGTCGTCCAGCGATCGTTCCTTAACGGCTGGATCCCTCAACCGATCGGGGAACCAGTTGGGCACGAAAAGCTCAGTGCGGTCGAACGATGAATCCGCCGCTGCAATCCAACCGTAGCCACGTTCGCCTGTATAGGCGGTCTCAGGAGTTATGCGCACCCACCCCGGTTTGAGAGGTGACTCCGGTGTGCCGCAGTCGAATCGCGAGACCACAGGCGATTTATCATTGTCCATTACTTGTGCTGTGTATACGATCTCACCCTGTGAGAGGAAAACGAATAGCAGAGCATAAAAGGTAAAGCAGATCTTTCTCCGACACATGGCACCTGAGTTTCCGCGAACTGAACTAACGTATCGCATTTTACACTCCTTTGAGGTGTTGTGTAAAGAGGTGAATGGGCAATTCATACTGAATTGCATTCACAAGAGCAAAAAATGATTTGTGAAGCAACGGTACTTGTACAGGGGCAGGCCATGCCCTGCCCTTCGCCAAAACATACATCATACGAGGGAGGGACAGTTGAGACATCCACAGGAAATTCAGGATCACGCTATAGAACGCAAAATGATGTGAGTCTAATATAGATTATGAGGATAAATAAAGCAAGAGGTGACCTGCTGGCCACCCCCATAAAGCAGATAAAATTTTCAGACATTCAATTATGTTGGTATACCGAATTCTTTATTTCTCAGATTCGAAATAGGCACCCTTGAAATCGGCTAAAAGCGACCTCAATTTTTCGACATTGGCAAGATCGGTGGTCTGCTTTGTTTTCATAGCGTAGACAAGCATCTGGTGTAGCAGAGTTACCTTTTTTACGTATTTTCTGTATACCTCCGTATTCCCTTGATCAACCGGCTTCACACGCTGAGTCATGAAATACTGGGAAACTATGTGCTGTATATCATCCGCATGTTTCTCTTTGTTATTGACCCAGCGCACTATCTGATTGTAATTCTTATCCTCCTCTTTAGAAAGCTCCACAATCAGCTTCATAGATTTTTCAACAGTAGTAATATTTTCTTCGATCATACTGAACCTCATTTCGTCCCCGTATATCCCGCAAGGTATTTCACAGTGAGAATATAATGTCCTGGCAAGCATCAGGGACATTGACAGGATAATAAGACCCAAGATAACCTTTTTCATCTTAAAATCTCCTCTCGATTATGGAACTGCCTTCACAATGACGGTTGGGTAAAACTATGGGCTAAACAATCCTCTCTTCCAGATTACTCGTGTCGGGCAATTGACCGTGATACCTGAAAATGCGCTGTAGCCATCGCACCATTGCACGTGATTGTTTTCGGACGTACCACTGGTCCGCAGCACGCCTGTTGCCCAGCACATAGGTCGGATATGGGTGGATAGTATCGGATATGCTGCGGAGTGTAACACCTTTGCGCATCGCAATCGCATACTCTCCGATCATCTCACCTGCATTTGCGCCAAGGATACTGACGCCGTAAATCTTGCCATTGAGGTTCTTTGCGAGAACCTTAATCATCCCTGTGGTTTCGCTGTCGGTGATTGCTCGATCGACTTTTGAGAAGGGGAAACGATAGATTCCATAAGACACACCGCGTTCCTTCAACTCATCCTCAGAAGCGCCAACATGTGCCAGCTCGGGGTCTGTGTAAGTACACCATACGATGTGCTTCGAATCCAGCGAAGATGGCATGTGGAGAATCGCGCTGCTCACAGCAACCTTCGCCATATGTTCAGCGAAATGGGTGAACTGATAGCGACCTGCCACATCCCCGCAGGCAAATATATTCCTTACCGATGTGCGGCAATGGTCATTAACGACGATGCCACGTTTATCGACCTCAACTCCTGCAGCTTCAAGGTCCAATCCTTGTATGGTTGCGCGGCGGCCTGCTGAAACCAGGAGGGCATCGCCTTCAATAGTCACCTCGCCTGGCGAGGAAGGGATTTCAATAATCAGCCTTGTGTGGCCATCACTTCTTTCAACCTTCTTGGTTTTAGCATTCAGAACAAATTGAACACCCTCCGATATAAGGGTTTGCTTCAAAATATCAGTTAGCTCCTTGTCATCTTTCTTGAGGATCTCACCTGACGAACCGATAACGCTGACTTCTGAACCGAAACGCCGGAATGCCTGTGACATCTCAATCCCTATCGGGCCTGGTCCGATAACAATCAATTTCCCAGGGAGTTCCGAAAGCGAAAATATCGTTTCATTTGTCAGGTAATCTACAGTTGAGAGGCCCTCGATCGGGGGAATAAACGGTGTACTGCCGGTTGAAATGATAAAATACCTCGAAGAAAGCTGCGAAGTATTCCCTCCTTCTTCGACCAGCTCTATCGTATGACTATCCAAAAATTTTGCCCTGGCGATAATTACATCTATACCCATCTCTTCATAGACCGGCGGCGCGTCGGCCTCATGATAGATGTGCGATTGTATCGTGTGCACATGCTCCATCACTTCGGCAAATTGAAAGTCGGGCTGCGATGCATTCAATCCGTAACGATCGGCATTCCTTATATGGTGTGCAACCTTGGCCGCTTTTATCAGGGTTTTACTCGGCACACATCCGTACCAGGTACAATCACCACCGAGCCTCTTGGCCTCCACCAAGGCTGTCTTTGCCCCGAAAGAAGCAGAAATTCCAGCAGCGGTTAGACCGGCCGAGCCCCCACCGATAACCGCCATATCATAATCATAACCCATTGGAAGCCTCCCGGGTCTTCTCGCGTATCTTTTTTAGCGTCGAAAAAATACCGAACGCAATAAGTGCAACAACAAAGACATAGACCCACCAGGGGACATTGTGTCCGCTGATAATCAGATACAGATATGCAGAAATGAAGAAAAACCCTGAAGAGATTGCCGGAAGAGCAATTGATTTCTTCTTTCGAATGTTACGGATTAACCACGCGATCGAGAGGTAGAAGAATGGTATGGCACCGACATAAATAACGGCAAAAATAATCGGGTTCACCCCGTAATTCTCACCCAGGCTGAGAAGCCAATCCTTTATAGATTGCCAACTCATTGTGTTGTCTCCTTTAATACATAGGATTTACTCCGTACCCGGTTTGTAGTCATTTAGACTCCAATCGTAGTCCTTGTAACTAACATCCCATGCACCGGGATCTGACCTGATTTCACTCGCAATATCTTCTGGCAGGAACCCTGCTATAAACTCAAGAACTTTCTCATCCTTGCCACCGAAATCCTTAGAATACCAACTGAATATTTTAGAGATATGGGCCCTCCGCTTCTCGGTATCGAACGAGTTCTTGAATTGATCCGCGAGAAACTTCCTTCCCTCATCATTGAGCTGCTCGTCCAGCTTCTCCCCCTCATATGCCTCAGGGCGCAACCCCGGGCAACTCATCGATGCACATACCAATGCAAAATGTGTCCGAGGGTCCTTAAATATCGGGCGGATGATCTTGTGCTCGATAGTGTTAAGCGTTGTCTTCTTGTTATTGATCTCCACCAGATCCTTATCCCAAACGGTCTTTTTCAGGACCGTCCCCAAGATAAGCCCGCCAAAGTGGAGATCGTTGATGCTTTTCACCGGATAGTTATCACAAATAATCTTCAACGTAAAGGCATTGTAGGCATTGATCCAAAATGCCAGACGCGCTTTATCTGAAGCTATGGTATCTGGATTCATCTCTGCAATCTGGATGATGTACTCATCGAACCTCTCATCGGCACACAGTGACTTGTAGTCAACCAAACTCCCGTGAACATGATCAGCAAGGATGGCTGTAAAGAGACCATGCGACTCGGCTCCAAAGGAGGGAATCGAAATGGAAAGAATGGCAACCATTGCGAACAGAAGACGATCGGATTTCATCGTAATCTCCCCCGGTTTATCTATCTTAACCTAAAGTCTAAGCTTTCGGACAAAATCCTGAATTGGATGGCGTGCATCGGCAGTTAAAGTATCAGCCCAAAACCTGAGATCCTCTTCGGTATCTATGTCCGAAAGGGTAGGAAGCAGATGGACAGTAAGACCAAGTCCCCTGATCCTGTTTAGAGTCCTCTTGAAGACCTGATCCGTGCTCCATGGCATATCGGCAAAAATTTCCTTGTATAACTCCTTCATTCCGAGCAGATAATATCCCCCATCACGGGAAGGCCCGACAACGATATCGCACGAATCCAGGATATGAAAGGCATCTTCGATAATATTCGATGACAGGTCCGGGACATCGGTTCCGATTATAACCGCCTTACGCGTATCATGAAAAAACACAGTATCAAATGCGTGTTCCATCCTTTCCCCGAGGTCCCCTTCGATCTGTGGGACAAAATGGAATTTTGACCCCGCCCAGCGCTTTATGTCATCCGAATCGTCCAGATCGGAATAGAAGAGATAATGTCGGATTCTCCCAGATAGCTTAACGCTTTCCTGAAAAATATGCTCAGCACATAGTTTATAAAACTCCGCCGCCAGTTCATGTCCCAAAGATGATGCAAGGCGCGTTTTAACCTTACCGGGACGCGGAAAGCGCGCAAAGAGAATTAGCGAGGCATCTCCCGAATTTTCATCCATAAGCCTACCTATACCTGGCCGCTAACCGTTGTGGAGTAGCGCCTAATATATACTGAAACATATAAAATATGTTGCGAATTTCCTGTCTGATGACCCCGTTTTGCAGAAATTTGCTTGCCGACGTTGTTACCGCTGCCGGGAACGAATAGACCCGCGTCCTCCTCCGTGCCATCTGAAGCAAACGCACGTCTTCAAACAAGGGCCAATCCGGGAAACCACCCAGAGAATTAAGGAAAGATTTACGTATAACGATGCATTGATCACCAAAACTGGTGAGTATTGAATCGAAACAGGTAAATTCCGTATAGAAGTCGAGTATTCGGTGATTTACGTCAAACCTCAATCGAAAGGTACCGACCTGCACACGATCGTGTCTAAAGAATTTTCTCAACAGACTAAAGGCATCCAGAGGCAGTTTAGTGTCAGCATGCAGGAAGAGAAGAACATTGCCGGAGGCAGCAGCAGCTCCGGCATTGAGTTGATTTCCCCGTCCGGTCTCAGATCGGCATATGACGGCCCCTTTTTCCTGTGCGATCTGAAGGGTCCTATCCCTGCTCCCCCCATCAGTGACAATTATCTCGACATCAGGATCAATGGCTCGCACAGAAGCTATACATTCAAGTATTGACTGCTCTTCGTTGAATGTCGGAATAATAACGGAAAAATTGATCGCAGAGTCTCCGATCTTTTGGCCGCTCAATTACGATATTTTGTCAAAATGTGTCTCAAAAACCTTAGTTTAAGCAACCTTCGAAATGCTTTCACGGCTTCTCGATACCTTTCCCTCCGGCCTAACCCCTGCGTCTTCCCAGGGCAAGGGTTAAATTCCCTCTCTCCGCTCGCGTAGAGGGGACGGAGGGAGGTTCCGGGGACAGGTAGCAAAAGCTTCGCAAAAATTGTTCAAATCTAAGATTAATATAGAAACTCCAAAGCACCTCGTCAAGTCCCATCTTTAGAATTTCCTGATAGATAGGCATAGGCCGGACACTCAATGTGTGAATTATCCTCGCTTACGAGTGGAGATACATCCTGGTATGTTTCTCATGAGGGAAGGTTGAAGAGGGACAGGAAATGCGTCTAATTATCTGCTTTCAGGATATAGATCTTTCCCCGACCTGCACAGGCGATTTCTCCTCTGCCATCGCCGTCGAAGTCAGCGATGATCGCCCATCCGAGTGGTACCGGCGACACCCACCGGATCTCACCTTTGCCGGAGGAGTCGGTGCCGATGCAGTACTGACCGACCAGAACCTCCCCCTTGCCGTCGCCGTCCCCATCCGCAGCTAT
>CAZTBA010000319.1:0-7369 GCA_964611725.1 uncultured bacterium | reverse complement strand
GATAATCCCCTTCATACCTCCAAAACGGATCTGCACGTCAACATCAATCGGGCCAAAGCAGCCATGCTCGGGGTTCCACTTGTGGATGTCGACCGGATCGTGCGGGCAAGCATTTCCGGCCTTTCGGTTTCGAAATACAGGGATAGTGAGGGGAAGGAGTACAATATAGTTGTGAGGCTTCCTATCGAGGAAAAGCCAACTATCGAGGACTTTGGTAAAATCAGAGTCGCTTCAGTGATCGGTGCTCAGATTCCACTGAAACAACTGGCTAAGATCGAATTTAAGGCCAGCCCTAATGAGATAAACCATTACAACTTAGAGCGTAGCGTTACGTTGACGGCAGATGTGTTGAGGGGATATTCGATCGACAGGGTTACAAAGCAGATTATCAGGAAACTGGAAGAGTGTGACATGCCGGAAGATTGCCGCTTTTACATAGGCGGGGAGTTGGAAAGCCGCGAGGAGTCCTTTACCGGGCTGCTTCGAGCTATTGCCGTCGCCATTATAGCTATTCTGGCAGTTCTCGTCCTTCAGTTCCGCTCCTTCCGTCAGCCCCTGATCGTATTCTCAGCAATCCCTCTGGCTGTTATCGGTTCGGTCATCGCACTCCTGATGACCGGCTACACTTTCTCATTTACCGCATTTGTCGGGCTTACAAGCCTGGTGGGTATCGTCGTCAACAATTCCATTATCTTGGTGGATTATACGAACAAGCTGCGCCAGGAGGGAAAGGATCTGGTAAGCGCATTGAAGGAAGCTGGTGAAATCCGGTTTACCCCCATCATTCTGACCACAGCAACGACTATCAGCGGTCTATTGCCTCTCACCCTCGCAGGGGGAACGATCTGGGCCCCGATGGGCTGGACGATCATCGGCGGATTGCTGGTATCTACGTTTCTGACCCTTATCGTCGTACCGGTGCTGTACAAAATTACTGATTATAAGAGTGCCTAATACGATTCTGCGTTCTATATAGTAACTCCGGTTTTTCAGGAGACGCCCCACCGGGGCGTCTCTACACAGCAATGATAGCTAGAGCAACATATTACTTCATGAAACACAAATTAGCATAAGACATTATAAAACAATAATTTTACTCACACCTGCTAACATCCACATGAGTATTTTTCATATCCAGGTTGAACCAAAGTATGTCCTCCTTCGACCTTAATAGTGAAGACCTCGGAAAGGTAGAGCTGACAATTGAAAAGCGAAAAAGAGGCTATTTACTACGAACGTATCGTCCTGCGTTGCCGGCGCAATGAAAAGGATGCCTTTGAAGAACTGATACGAGATTGGGAGAAACGCCTTTTCTATTATGTGCGTCGACTGGTGGATGATGAGCAGGATGCCTGGGATATCCTCCAGCAAACCTGGTTGAAGATTATCCGGGGTATCGAATCGTTGCGAGAGCCCCGCAGCTTGCCGACCTGGCTATATCGTATTGCCCGGGATACGGCTATGGATCACTGGAGGGCTAAGTATTCACAGCAGGCTTTGGTTTATCAGAATGAGACCAGTCTCAACGTTGAGCAGAATTCTGAAATGTTTCGCTTCGAAGATGCGGAACAGGTTCACTATGGACTCAGCCAGATATCTCTGGCCCATCGGGAAGTTCTAACCCTCCACTTTTTGGAAGACTTTTCTGTGGAAGAAATAGCCAATATCTTAACGGTTCCTCCTGGGACGGTAAAATCAAGGCTTTACTATGGCAAAAAAGAGCTTAGATCTGTCCTGGAGCAGAAGGATGGGGATCATGAATGAATCTCATGAGAATTTTCGCGAACAGCTATTGGGAGCAGAACGATTAAATCCGGCCTATCAAGAGAAATACGAGAGGGCAGTGCAGCAAATGCTGGAGCAAAAACTGTCAGTTGCCAGGAAATTGGGAGCTGTTGTCGCAATAGCCATCTGTCTGGGTTCTGCCCTTCTTTGTGGAGTTTTTGCTTTAGCGACGCAACAGCCGTTGGCCCGGATTGGGCTTGTTATAGGCTCCGTCTTCGGCCTGGCGTGTGCTGTGATAGTAGGTTGGATTATCGTGAAGGGTACCTTGAACCTGAGAACCCACCTTACGCTCTTCGCGAACATGACCTGGGGAGCGGCCTTCGTTATGATGCTGCTGGCCATAGTCTTGGGAGCGAAGCTCTCTGATCCGATCAAGGGTGTCCAGGTAGTCGTTAATGTACTCCCTGCTTTGATCATGGCCGGGGTCTTTATAATCTTCAACCGTGTAGATCAGGCGGAATTGAAGACTCGTGAGAAGCTACTGGAAATTGAATACCGCATCGCCGAGATAGCTGAGGGAATGTCGAAGGGTGAGGAGAGTTGAAAAGTATACTGCTTGAATACACAAAATCGCAAGGATCCGTCGATGAGATCAAACTTAAATGAACAAGAGGAACGATTCGTGAATGAGTTGCTGAAATGGGATCAAAAGGACAGATCTCTCCAGTGGTTTCTCTGTCATATCTTCCTGATCCTGGGAGGTGTTGTCTTCGTTGCTGCTGCCATTTTCACAGCTCGGAATCTGAATGACAGAACAGCCCTTTGGGTCATGTTGCCGGGAAGCTTGATTGCGATTGTGTTTTTTGTACTTTATGCTGTGATCGAACACCGGATCAGGGAACGCAGACTTGTGGCGTCTGTATTCAAAAAACTTTTGGAAAGACTTCAATGAAGTGTCGGACTTCACCTTAGGCATCGTTCAGAGATCATTTTCTCTTTTCCTGTTTTGGAGACGCCCCACCGGGGCGTCTCTACACTGCAATACCTGGAGAAGGGAGACCTCGTTCGGTGAAGTGGCAATCCCTGTGTAGGGGCAGGGCATGCCCTGCCCATGAATAGACCAAAAAATATTTCATACTACTGATTTTCTCTTTGCCGGCTATGGCCGTGGGGGAAGCTTTTCCGCCTGGTATAACCGCTCAACACGATCCGCTGACAGCGCCGTACGGAAGAGGCGCAGGTTGTAGAAATCCGCCTGACCGTACCAGTTCCCGGGACGCCAGCCGATGTGGATCGTCTTCTGACCACCAGCCGGTAAAGAGAACGTCTCATCACGGGTTGCCTGCTTACCATCAACGTAAACGGTCAGACTGTATCGGTTCCAGACGACAGTGATGTGGTGCCACTGGCCATCATCCCACCAGGGCATAGCTGGCGCTGCCAAGGCCACGGTCTCCCAACCTCGGGGATCATATACGCGCGTCCAGAGTCTAAGGGCCTTATCTGAGGTGCCGCCTTTATCACAACTGACCATGACGTCCAGTGCATTGGTCAGGGTACCGGCATCGGCAATATGTACCAGTGTGCGCACCTCCGAGTACCAGGGCCAGGGCTTCCGTCCCCAGCTCGATTTATCTTTCCTGACCCAGAAGCTCAGAGTACCGGGGAACAGGAGGATGTCCTCCGGTGCCTGGTAGGAGATCCAGTTTCGCTCATAGGTTCGCAGCACCTCGTCTCCGAAAGGGCCGTCCGTCCAGAGGATCTCCTCACCATGTAGGGTGGACTCGATTTCCCCTCGGGGTGTCCAGGCCTTGAGCCCATTTCCTTTCCTGAGACTGGCCCGGAAAGTCTCCTGGAGGACGATCTCATCCCGACGGTGGCGCCAGTCCGGAGGAAGTAGCGAGATAAACGGCAGCGACCAGAGTTGCTGGCGGGTGAAGCGGCGGTTTCCGGAATACCCTTCCCATCCCAAGCCCCATTCCTCTATTATGTCCAGAAAAGGGGAGAGGTACCGATCCTCCCCGGTCATGCGGGCGAGATAGGCGAACTGCATTGCGTTTTCAGTTGCCCACCAAACGCTTTTCCCGGGGAACTTCGACCAGGGACGATCGAATGGCTGGTTATCCGGGCCGCGCAGGGCCTGCAACTCAGGATCCCAGTTGTCCCGGAGTGTTAAATCACAGGTCTTTTGGAGTGTTTTCAGGGTTGCCGAATCGCCGGTAGCTATGTGATAGCGAACCAGAAGCTCCTGTACGTGGTTCACGAAATCTCCGCGGTACAGCCACCAGGTGCGGAAAGGGTCTTGACCGGCCATATCATTCAGCATGTCGCCGGCACAGGAGTTGAATCCGTCCACCATACGCTTGACCGGTTTCAGAAATTGGGGGTCGCGGGTCAAATCGTATATCGCTAACAGTGCTATACCCGGTCGGGTAAGGCTTCGCTCGTCTATACTGAGCACCTGTTCCCTGGTGTCTCCGCTCCCATAGCCGAGACGGATTAGAGCTTCGCCAGCACGCCTGAATGAGCGCAGTGAGCGGCGGTCACCGGTAAGGGCGTAGTGGGTCACCATACCTTCGATGTAGATGTGTCCTCCCATGTCCTCGCCCTTGGCCTCCTCATGGTAATCCCCTCCTTCTGCATACCCGTGGAACCTGACAGCGCCGGTCAGTTGGTTCTGATCTACATCGGCACAATGGCGCGCACTGTAATCACCCCAGCGCAGGTAGTCGGTGAGCCCTGTCCGGGCATATTGCATCAGCAGGCATTGTATAGTATCGTACTCCAGGTCGTCAGAGGTTGAAGGATCGGTTCGGTTGTAGCCGAAGCCACACTGGCCATCGCCGAAATGGAGGAAGCCGTAGGTCGTAGCATCCTCTCTGAAACTATCGAACATAGCAAGGAGCGCCTTCTCATATTTGGGCAGGCCGCTCGCGGCTGCCGGGTTCCAGATAAAGTTGAGGGCATGTGTGCCGCATAGATAAGCCGGGTCCACCACTGGAATCAGACGCGGACGACGTGAGGTCAATATGTCGATTTCCGATTCTTTGTCCTCAGGCGAACCGAACAGGTAGAGCACATCTGTGGTCTTGGCGCGGGTGCGGCCGAAACGCATGGGTCCCCGACGCACGGGCCCCTGCCAGCCCGTGACCTCGGAAAACTTCTCTATCATCGCCTTTGCCTCTTTGAGAATAGTCTCCTCTGGCACAGTTCTGGTGTCACGAGCGGTAAGCAACGACCTCCACTCGGAGGCATCCTCCCGGTGTCCCCAATTCTGAATCGACTCCCGTTTTGGACGGGGCTCACCCGGCCTGGGCTTCCAGTGGGCATAGAGCTCAACCCCGATCTTGCCATCGGCGGAGACGCTCAGGGCCTTGGGCCCTTCCTCCCAGAAATTGTCGACTGCGATACCAAGCGATCGCTCATTTCTGGCGGCCCACAGCCAGCCAGGCGATTTCTCACCTGTAGCGATCGGAATCCCATTCTTTTCAAGTGTATAGCCAAAATCCTCTTCCATCACTGGATACAGCACTTTGGGGTGGGTAGCGAGGCACTCCTGCCAGTAGGCGCAGGCCTGATGCAAGCGTAAACGCTCACCCTCATTTAGAGAGCCCCCGTGGTCAGTGACACTGCCGCCTACGGCGTAACTGGAGAAAGGCTCTGTCCCTGCCAGCTCCACCACGATACCATCCACGACTGTGACAGCCGGGCCGGCCACATTCACTACAGTGTGCTCGGCCAAGATCTCCGACTTGCCGCGCCAGAAATGGAGCCGCGTCTCGTAGCGAAAGACAGTCTCGCCCTCTGTCGGTTTCATTGGACCAGACACAAACACCGATGCATAGAGCGGACCGTTCTCTTCCAGTTCCACCGCGTCCGGGGCTTGACCACGGTGCTGCTGGCCATCCCCGGTGTAGATCACCAGCGCAGGCCGTCCGGAAAGCAGGGGCCTACCCGAAGCGTCCAGCGCCCAAAACGAGCCCAGCGTCTCCGGACCAATTTCAACCTGCATAGGTCCGGTGTTCATCAATAATTTCTGACCTTCCTGAGTCGCCAGTGGCCTGCCACCCGCGGCGGAAGAACCTGTGCCATAACGGACGGTGAATTTGATCTCACCGTTAGCTGGCGCGTCGGCGAAGAAGCGGGCAAGCAGCCAACGGATCGAACCATCATCCCAGCGTGCGAGCACCTCGTACTGGCTGTCGATCGCCTTGCCGTCAGAGCCGCTGATCTCTACATTGGCCTCCTTTAGCGCTCCCTGGGCAAAGGGCAAGCTGACACAGACCGGCTCCCCATGACGCGCAATGCCAGCTTCCTCCGAAATGCTGACCGAGAAAGTTTCACTCCACGCTTCACTTGCCGTTGCACTCGACAACATCAGTGTACCCCCGATTATCAGTAAAACTCTCCTGATGAACATAGTTGGAGCAATCATCCCAGAATCTCCTTCGCCTCCTTAATCCGTTCCGGGACACCCGGATAGGTCATCGCCTCGGTGATCTCGCGATACGTGTCGCTTTCGGTGATAAAGCGCTGACGTAGCTCAATGCTACCTTCGAGAACTTCCTCGATGATCGAGCCTATGTAGCCCTTCCATCGCATCAATTGTCTCTCGGCACGTTCGCCATGGTAATAAGTGCCGTAGGTCTTATCCGGATCAATCTTCTCGTTGTAGAGCGCCATCACTTCTTCCACACGGACGAGGATAGCCCGCAGCTTCTCCTCGAGGTCGCCCGAGCCTTTTCTGAGCGCCTGAACATTCTCCACGGTTTTCGAAAAGAGGTAGGCCAGTCGGTTTCCCTGTCGAACATAGTCGACTCGACGGCGCGTCACGTCGCCTTTGGCCGCGTCATGCGCGATGTTGATCTGCTCCCACGCTTCATCACGCACATCACGGGGCCACTCCGCTATTTGCACATATATGTTGTCCAATCCCAGGAACCACTTTCCTTCACGCTTCCTATCCATCCATCCCCGCTCCAGTATTTCGAAATACTTGCGCATCTCCGGGGCTACTTCCTTGAACATCCGTGTATGCCACTCTTCCAGGACCATATCCATATCCAGCGATATATCCCACAGCAGACGTGAGGCAAGGTAGACCTGCGCTCCGGTGTGTGCCCAGTAGGGGTATGACTCGCAGTAGAATCCCTTGACACCCACCGTTGGGAGGAATGGCAGTGTGCGCGAGACTATATGCGGATAGAAACGCGGGGTGAACCAGCCGAGTCCATAGTAATCATACACCGCCAGATGATGAGCTACCTTTGACCATATCTTCAGGATATCGTGATCGCGTTTCTCGTAGGCCGGATCGTAGTACTGGCTGGAGTCCTGTGTCAGGTAGATCACCACATTCGACGTAAGGTGGGGTATACGACGTGGAGGCAGCTCGGTCGTCCAGTAGGCATAGGCGCTGACGCAGCGATCGGGGTGGCTCTTGATCAACTCCTTTGCTACTGTGTCGATGTAGTAGAAATAGCTGTCGCTGTTCATCCTGCGCCCGCGATAAGCTTCCATGCCGTCATCGAGTTCGCAGCAGGAAGGACACTCGCAGAAGTCATCGCTGTCGTTCGGGCAGAGGCTGTAGGTGCTCACCTCGGGATTTTCGTCGAAGAACCGGCGCACCGTCTCGACCGTGATC